>NZ_JBFOCS010000028.1:0-63395 GCF_040907905.1 Aeromonas sp. s13
GGCTGATCATCAGCTTCTCCCCCGTCACCTCGGGAAAGCCTTTCCATAAAGGGCATTGCATTTGAAAACCCTTTCCATGATTTTTGTAAATTTACAACACAGAAAGTTGATCTGGTTCACAAATGACCATAGGATCAAACCGTGACCCAGGTCACATACCATAACCATAAATGACAGAGCGATGAGGTAAACCATGTTTGAGAATCTGGCAGTCCTGTTCCACCTGCGCGGTGCAACCACCAAGAACGGCGTTGTAGAGAAAGATGCCTATGCCCCCTCCACCCGTGAATACTACTTCCGCTACGGCAAATAATTGCTGAAAGCCTTTCACGGAAAATGTAATAAAAAAACAACACACATCATCACACAGCCCTTTCGAGGCGCTGTCCTGTCCGGGCCAGATGTTCCACGGCCAAACCTGAACTCCACCAAACAAGAATGGGGCCCGCAGGCCCCATCTTTTATTGCTTCGGCTTAATGCCGGATCACAGCTTGATCCAGGCATCACTCCACGCGGTTCCCTTTCCCGGCTCATAGGCCCAGGCGGCACCTGCGCACCAGCCGGTGTAGGGGTGCGGTTTGCACTCGTAGCTGGCACCGCCGTTGCTGACCCGCTCGCCCGCCTTGTAGGGAGTCCCCTCTTTATAAGCCGGATAGTCAGGCGGCGTTACGCCCCCCTCCTCTCCTTTCACCAGCAGGCTATGGGTGGTGCTGCGGCTCAGATTACCTTCATCTGTGACCGTCAGTTTGATCTCCAGCTTGGTATCGCTGGCCGGCGTGGGCAGGGTCAACTCCAGCATTACCTGATCCAGTGCCGGGGCAGAGGCTCCAGCCGGGATAGTCCAGGCATAGGAGAGCGGCTTGCCTTCCGGATCGCTGGAGTGCTGTCCGGAGAGAGTCACCTTGCTGCCACCTTCGGCCTGCGCCGGGCCAGTGATATTGGCCACTGGCGGCAGGTTGGTGCCACCGCCGTTATCCTCGATCACCACCTCCGGATAGAAGTGCTGAACGCAGCGGCTGTAATCCCCCTCCTTGAAGGCGCTGAAACGGGTCTGGTAGCCCACCAGCTTGCAAGCGTAACTCTTGCCGCCGTTGGGGTTCTCTGCCACATAGCTCCAGTCCTGCTCCCAATAGATGGGCAAGGCACCGGTGCCATTGTCATCAAACACCTTCATATTCTTGCAACCCAGCACCTCGTCGGATGGCACCGCCACCCCGAGGTAGTTGGCAAACTCGCGGTAGTAGTTGATGCGATTCTGGGACTGGGCATGCTCGACCGGGCCGCCGCACTCCACCCCGCCATTGATAATCTGGGTGGTGACCCCGAAGCCCGGCACTAGACCGTTCTGCTTGTCATGGTCATTCGGCTGCCAGGTGCCATCAATGACATGGAGCATGGAGGGCTTGGGCGGCTGCGGATAGGTATAAAAGAACACCGCACTGGCCAGGTTCAGCCAGGTGTCGGCCACCAGATCGGGGCGGTCGAGCAGGGTGCGCACCGTACCGAACATCACCTCGGAGAAGGGGCCGTAGTTGTAGTTGTAGGAGAGCTGCTTGGCGCCGCGGCCAAAGTAGCTCTTGAACTCGCCATTGTCGAACGTACCGCACGGCCACTGCTGACCCTGCCACACATCGGGACGGCACTCGGCGTTGTAACCGCCGCGCATGGTCTCATTCCATCCCATCTCGCGCACGTAGACCAGCGCCTGACGCCACTCGGCTTCCGGGCGCCAGTTTTCATGGCCACCGGTCTCCTGGGCGAAGTGGGCGAACATGGTCGCCAGGGTCTTGCGGCAGATGGCGTCAGCATCGCGGCCGTCGCTGTAGTCGCCGCACAGGGCCGGGAACTTGGCCGCCGCCTGCAGCAGGCCGCGATAGGTGTACTCGGGGGCGCGCAGCGGGAAGACGTAGTTGAACTGACCCTCGCTCAGCAGGCTTTCGACCCGCTTGACGTTGCCCGGGTTGTCGACACGGCCCGGCTGCACCGCCTCGACCACCAGATTGTCCCGGGTAGCGATGGAAGCCTTGACCGCTTCCATCGCCGGGAAGTCGGTCAGCGCCTTCTCTTTGGCATCCAACTCGGCCTGGCTCATATAGACGGGGGTAGTGCTGCCATCCGGTGGAGTTGGCGTCGGCGGATTGGGCTTGTCATCGCCGCCAGTGTCCGGCGGGGTCACTTCCCCTTCGCCGACAAGCTTCCACGGGGTATCCCACTCATTGGCGGCTGCCATACCGGGAGTCTGACCCGGGTTGGCCCACCACTTGGCCTCGAAAACCTGGCCGTTGTAATTGACCTGGCTGCCGCCCGGGTAGGATTTGTTGATGTCGTATGCCTCGGCCGCCCACAGGTGGCCGCTCAGCATCATGCCGGCAAGCAGAAGGGTGATGCGGTTTTTTTTCATTATTGTTGCTCTCTATGGTTTTGTGGCAAAAGGCGGAGTCCGCCTGAACAGGCTCCGCCATCTTCATCATGGACTCAACCTAGGGGCAGCTTGCCGCCCCGACATCCAGCCAGACATCGTGCTTGCCCGGCTCGTTGCCTTGAGTCCACCACTTGGCCTTCCACTGACGGCCATTGTGGTTGGTCAGCTCACCGCCGTTGTAGGCAACGGTAGCGCTCCAGCCCAGATCAACCTGACTCGCCAGCGCCCACTGATCGGCGGCGCGGCTCGGTTCATTGCCCTGAGTCCAATACTTGGCACGCCATACCAGCTGGTTGTGGCTCACCTTGTCGCCGCCGTTGTAGACCTTGCCGGCCTGCCATGCGGGAACATTCGCCGCTTCCGGATCGGTGGTGTTGCAAGAGCCATCGACCACGGGCGCCAGCGTCAACACGACACGCCCTTCGCTCTGGTGTACCCCGTCCGAGACACTCACACTCAGCTCATGCTGCTCGCTGGTGGTGACAGCTGGCGGTAGCAGACGCAGGTTGGCACTGGTCTCGCCTTCCGCCTGCCAGCCCGCCGGGAAGTGCCAGCGGTAGCTCAGCGCATCGCCCTCGGGATCCCTCGCCTCGGCAGTGACGGTCAGCCACTCACCGCCGATGCCGCCGAGCTGCGCCGGTACGGTCACCACCGGAGGCTGGTTCTCCACCACGCCCTGCTCCAGCGGCCGCCCGTTGACGGTAAAGGAGAGCGCCTGCTGCGGTGGCAGCAAGCTCTGCTGTACCAGTGTCTGGCCACGGCACTGGATGGTGGCGCGGCCGGGCTCGCTGGCGGTGGGCAGGTTGATGTGGAACTTGTTCATGACGCTACTGGCCGCTCTGTGATTGGCCAGCCTGAAGCGCTGCAGACCATCGCGGGTCTCCACCTGCAACTGGCAGTCATTGCCGGACAGGGTGCTGCTGTCATCCGGGTAGGTGAAGCCATAGGCGCCGTGCAGTGCCGGATAGATGTAGCTGCGCAGGGCTCCTTGCGGATCGTAATAGCCCACCAAAGTGGTCACCGGCACGCCGAACTGCTCGGGCTTGCGTGCAACCTTGGTATCGATGGGGGAGACCTCCACCCAGCTCTGGCCATCCGAGGTGAAGCTCTTCTTGAAGCCCCGGTTCACCACAATTTCCTTGCCGTTGATAAAAAGGCGACTGTTGTAACCGGCCCCGTGATCGATGGTCAGACTGCGCCCACGGTTGTCCGCAGAGGCAATCGGCACCCGGATATCACGGGTCCAGCGACCATCCCACATGGCGACCCTGACCAAGCCGTAGTCCGCCAGCAGAGCGCTCAGTCCGGCCTCGCTCAGGGCATTCATGGGGGCATCGACCTTCTCTATCCCCTCGATTGTGTGCTGATAGGGCTCCATCCTGGCCGTCGCACTGTTCCACTTGCTAAAGCCGGTGGCCGAGTTGGCATCGAACACCGCCTTGCTCTCCAGAAAACGCTGGATGATGGCGGCGGAATTGGGGGTATAGAGGGTGAAACGGTTGGCGCCGGAGAGAGGGCTGCCGCCCGCCATCGCATCGTAGCCAAACTTGCGGCCATCGAACGGTGGCTGGCACTGGCCATCCAGACAGGCATCCTCATTGGTGCGGGTCGGCGAGAAGTTGGGGATGAACCGGTGTTTGTCACTGTCCCAGCCCCAGCTGGAGTTGAGCTGATCGGCACTACGGTGAACCGAGCCACGGAAGCCATCCACATAGTGGCCAAGGCCGAAGTTATGGCCCACTTCGTGGCTGAACTCGTTGCCCAGCGAGTCATCCAGCGTGACGATACCACCGCCACCGGAGCCACCGTGCACCTGAACCCCATTGGCATACTTGCCGCGGCTGTTGTGCGCCGTCAGCTGGGCCACCACAAAGGGATGGCTCCCCTCCCCTTCACCGGCACTGCTGTTGATGCCGTAGTTGGCATTGTCGATACCGTGGGAGATAAGCTCCTTGCCGATGCGCTGACGCATGGTGCCGCCATGCCAGCCCCCTTCGCTCGGGTCAAAATCGGTCAGCAGGGTGCCGTTGGGCAGTATCACCTCAGGCAGGGAGAGCGGTGCATACTGACTGACGATCAACCGGCTGGCCGGGATGGTCTGGAAGTATTCGCGATGGGCCTCCTTGTCATTGGCAAAGGCAAAGCGATCCCGTGGCGTGGTGAGCATGCCGATGTCGATGGTGTGCAGCAGCAGCTCGCCGGGGGCGCCGACCTTGATGTCACGCAGTTCACCGCTGAGATTGCCCTGACGAACGGAGAGGTTCAGTCCGGGCTGGATCCACTCTGCGGGCAGCTCGCCACTCCAGGTATCCGGGGCATAGGTGATGCGGTTGTTCTCCAGCTCCCCCTCACGGAACCACTGCCCCTTGGCAAACTTGAACTGCAGGGTCTGGCCACGGGAGACGGTCACCTGTCGCTCGCCATAGAAGGCCGTCGAGTTATAACCGGCGCTGGAGCGGATCCTCACCATCTTGCCCTCCAGCTCCGGGCTCACGGGCAGGTAGATATCCCGAACCCAGCGGCCGTCGGCAGTCTGGATCTCCACCAACGCACGCCCGGTCAGCCGATCCTTGAGGAAGGCGCCGCTCTTGTCGTTCAGTTTGGCCAAATCAGCACTGCTGCTGATGATGGCAGTGGTGCCGCTCTCCGGGATGAAACTCACTCCCCCGGCAGGAGCTCCCGCGAGGTGGTAGACAGTCTCTGGCAGCGCCGATGGCGGTGACAAGGTCAGGGTGCCAAGCAGCGTGCCGCTGCCGTCACGAGCCTCCACCGTCATGGGGGTCACCCCGTCGGCCTGGAGCGGTTGCACCAGCAGCAAACTCTTGCGCAGGCTGGTCAGGATGGGTTGGCGATCCCCCTCTTTGGGATGGGATGGCAGGATCTGGCTCTGGGCAAACTGCACTCTGGCAGCCAGGCTACCCGCCAGATCGCTTTGCGGGGTCGTGTCATTGAATATCAGGGGCGAGGTGGTGGCAGACAAGGGGCCGGCCGCCAGGGTTGCCATGATGAGGGCAGCGATTCGGGTCACATTTGTGGTCATTGTCGGGTTCTCGTTCATATTGCTACCGGGAATGAGGGGCATGTCGCCATGCCCCGTCATCGGTGAGGAGGCCTCAGTTACAGCTTGCTGCCCCGATATCCAGCCAGACATCGTGCTTGCCTGGTTCATTGCCTTGAGTCCACCACTTGGCCTTCCACTGACGGCCGTTATGGTTGGTGAGATCCCCGCCGTTGTAGGCAACGGCTGCGTTCCAGCCCAGATCAACCTGACTCACCAGCGCCCACTGATCGGCGGCGCGGCTCGGTTCATTGCCCTGAGTCCAGTACTTGGCCTGCCATACCAGCTGGTTGTGGCTCACCTTGTCGCCGCCGTTGTAGACCTTGCTGGCCTGCCATGCGGGAACGTTGGCTGCTTCCGGGTCGGTGGTGTTGCAGGAGCCACCCTCACCGCCTTCGTTGATTGGCGTGACGGTGAGACGAGTGGCCACGTTGGCGTCGAGTGCGCCATCGGAGACGGTCACAGAGAGGTCATAACCGGTTTCGACATCCACCGCCGGGCCGGTGACCACCAGGGTGGCGCTGTTCTGGCCGGTCGCCGTGATACCGGCAGGCACTTGCCATTGATAGATCAGCTCGTCGCCATTGGGGTCGGATGCCTTGGCGGTGATGGTAACTTGCTTGCCCTCTTCCACCTTGACGCTGGCGGGCAGAGTGACCACCGGAGGCAGGTTGGGCTGCGGCGCCTTGTTGGTCACCACCACCTGATCGCGAGCGGTGAGGTTGTGGTCGTCGGTCACTGCCAGCTCGAACACCAGATTGATGTCGGCGGACACGGCATCGAGTACAACACGGGCCTTGGCCTGAGTGGCATCTAGCAGGGCAGCCTGCGGGCCGGAGATCTGCTTCCAGCTATAGGTGAGGGCGCCATTTTCCGGGTCGTGGGACGCGGAGCCGTTCAGCGTCACCTCGGTCGGGCCGGTGACACTCAGATCGCTGCCTGCGTTAGCCACTGGCGGCTTGTTGGCTGGTGGGGTGACCCCTTCACCGTGACCGAGACCTTCATGCATGGCGTTAAGGATGTCGCCGTTGTCGGCATCGATCTCCCAGGAGAAGAGCCCGCCCAGCTTGTTGGCCAGCACGTATTGGCCTTTCGCCTTGACCGAGCGCTCGTCGTCATAGGTGATCAGCTCGCCGGTGGAGGGCTTGAACAGGGTGGCAGCTTCGGCAGTCTCGTCATAGTTGTACTCCCAGCCTGCGCCCATATGGCTGTTGACGATGTGGCGATAATCCAGCACGCCATCTTCCCAGGTGCCCTTGATCTTGCCGGTGGCGGTGCCGGTGAAGGGATCGTTGCCCTGATATCCGCTCACCCCTTTCCAGCCGCGACCGTAGGCGGCGGCACCGATCACCAGCTTCTCGGAGTCGACCCCTTGCGCCAGCAGTTGCTGCACCGCTGCATCAGTGTTGTAGCGCTTGTTGGCCGAGCCGTTGGTGGCCTGATAGAGGTTGGCCTGATGACCCAGGGAGGTATTGCTCCAGGCGCCGTTGTAGTCGTAACTCATCACGAAGAGGTGGTCCATGTACTGCTGGGCAGCCTTGTAATCCACATCCTCAATCTTGTCGTAACCGGCACCGATGGCGGAGGTGAGCTGATAGGTGCGACCGGTCTCGGCCTCCAGCTCGTCGAGCATGGCGCGCAGATCCTTCATGATCAGCACATAGGTTTCACCATCTTTGGTCTTGTCTCCCAGATTGGGGTTGGCGCCATCGCCGCCCGGGAACTCATAGTCGATATCGACACCGTCGAAGAACTTCCAGGTCTGCAGGAACTCTTTGACCGAGGCGACGAACACGTCACGCTTGGCCTTGTCATGCATGAAGAAGAAGGGGTCGGAGAGGGTCCAGCCACCGACTGAGGGGAGGATCTTCAGGTCCGGATAGGCCTGCTTGAGGGCCATCAGATTACCGAAGTTGCCCTTGTAGGGCTCATCCCAGGCGACCAGTGACCCCTGCCCTTTTTGCAGCGCGGCCCAGGGATCGTGAATGGCGACCTGGAAATCCTTGCGCCCGGCGCAGGCTCGTTGCAACGCCTGGAAGCTGCCGGCAATCTCTTTGAGGCTGTCGTTGAGGCCATCACCGCCACAGATCGGGGTGAAGCCATAGAGGATATGGGTCAGGTTCTGGGCCGGCAACTTGTCCACGGTGAAGTTGCGATCATAGACCCCCCACTCCACATAGTAGGTACCGACCACCTTGCCGGACTTGTTGACATAGGGTTTGTTATTCTCCTGCAGGGCAGGCTTGAGCGGCGCAAGGTGGCTGCCATCGGTATCGGCGACCACGATCTCCTTGGCATCAGACAGGGTGCAGCCATCGCCGTTGCATAGCGCAACCTGCATCTGATAGCGGCCCCCCTTGTGCACCTTGAAGGTGGCGGTGCCCGCGGCGGAAGAGGGACCGGACCACACCTCCTTGCCATCCAGCAGCACCTTGGCACTCTGGCCAATATCGCCGTTCCAGAGATTCCAGGTGACGGTCACATCGGCGCCATCCTTCACCTTGACCAGCTCGTTATAAGCGGTCGCGGACTGGCTGACTTCGACGATGGCAAACTTGGTGGGACCCCAACCGATGGCGGGTTTGCCGGGAGCCGCCGCATAAGCGGCGGAGGAGGCGAGCAGGGTACCGACCATCATGGCCAGCAGTGCGGGTTTTGGACTTAGCATATTGCTTTCCTTTTCGTTATTGGAAAAACGAAAGGGCAACGCAACACGACAGGTGACACAAAAACGGCCACCCCTTGGCAAAGGCAGCCTGCATTCTACTGTGGTGGCCCCGCTATCCTAGGTCGTCTTGACCCTTAGACCGGAAGCTTTGCGTCCCGACTTTTCAATCGGTTTGCCCTTGTCACAACATTATTTCTGGCGATAAATAATCGCCGATTGACTGTAGGGTAATTCTGATAAGTAAGCAAATCGGACCATTGCCAGCCCACCAGTTACCAACCCCGACAATTACCCACTTTCAAGAAATTAATGTTTAAAAAACAGCCGGATATACAGACCTAATCTCATCACCTCCAACCAGATACCTCACACCATTTTTTTGATCTGCATCACACCAAATTTAGAAAAATCAATGAGTAAGAACAATATGCGACAAAAGACCCATCTGTATCGCAACTAATGAATTTATGATCGCCGCTTTGCATGGCCAGCAGGTGTCTTCATGCCCAGCGAATTGCCCTCACGCACCCGGTTATCCAGATACGACAAATTTGTTCGTTTGACGATTTATGCCTTGCCACTGGCCGGGATGATCTGGCTTATCAACAGCCTCAATGGCTGGCAAAGGGCGCCGCTTGCCAGCACCTTGCTAGTCCAGAGCTACCTTATCTGCACCTTCTGGCTCTATCGCCACTACCGCTACCATCTGCACCGCCAGTGGCAGCATCTGAGTGAGGCGCTCAAGATCAACGAAACCACCGCCGAACTGGCCCGCAACTCGGCGCAATACCAGACCGAAGAGGCCTTTCTGGAGGATCTGCTCAGACGAGCCGTGATGTTGATCCCGGGAGCCGAGATGGGCTGCCTGATCAAGCTGCTGCCGGGCACAGGCATGTTGAGGTATGAAGCCGCCATCGGCATGGATTTGGTGAAACTGCGGCGGATCAATCTGCCGCTGGAGCACACCTTTCAGTACAAGCTGACTCAGGGACGCTGCAACAAAACACTGCTGATCAACGACCTGTCGAAGATAAATGCCACCATGCCCCTGTCCGAACAGGACAGAGAGCTGCTGGTCAACTGCACCGACCTGCCCATCCAGGCCACGCTGGCGACCCCGATCCATATCGATGGTCAGCTCTACGGCATGATCAATATGGACAGCAGCAAACGTAATGCCTTTACCCGCTACGACAGCCACCTGATGGCGATCCTGGCGCGGGATATTCGCCACGCCATCACCATCTATCAGCAGTCCCGCCGCATCTATCAGCTGGCCAATACCGACCAGCTGACCGGGCTCGCCAATCGACAGCAATTCGAACTCGCTCTGCAGGGGCAGCCGGAAGGCACCCTGCTGCTGATCGACATGGATAATCTCAAGCAGCTCAATGACAGCAGTGGCCATTTGGCGGGTGATCAGGCCCTGCGCCTTATCGCTGATGGCATACGCCAGCACTTCGGTCAGGGGGTGATTGCCGCCCGCTTCGGCGGGGATGAGTTTGTGCTGCTCACCACTCTGACACCGACCGAGCTGCAACAGACGATGGCCAAGCTGACGGCCATGCTGGCCAGCGCCTCCCCCACCATCTCGTGCAGCATGGGGATGGCCCCCTATCGCGGCGACTTTGCCGCTGCGTTTGCCAGAGCCGATGCCGACATGTACCAACACAAGCGGCACCACAAAGAGCAACGTGCGGCACAGATGCCAGCTATCGGGGAGAGCATTAATCACTAGCCCGGAAGGGCTGCTTTGCAGGCACAAAAGAGAAGCTGGGTGGGGAAACCGATTGGCAGACCCGCCAGAATGTGGCGAAGCGGGGAGAAAAAACGGGGCATGACTGGCATGCCCCGCCACCATTCAATGCTTATTTACAGCTGGCGGCTCCCACATCCTGCCAGACGTCGTGTTTGCCAGGCTCATTGCCCTTGGTCCAGTACTGCGCCTTCCACTGACGGCCGTTATGGGTGGTGAGCTCGCCACCGTTGTAGGCCACATTGGCATCCCAACCCAGTTGCACCTTGCTCACCAGCAGCCACTGATCCGCGGTGCGGCTCGGCTCGTTGCCCTGGGTCCAGTACTTGGCCTGCCACACCAGCTGGTTGTGGCTCACCTTGTCGCCGCTGTTATAGGTGCTTGCCGCTTTCCAGACTGGCCAGTTGGCCGCATCCGGATCGGTCGCCGTGCAACCACCGCCGCTGCTGGCCGGTTTGACCGTCAGACGGGTTGCCGCACTGGCATCCAGCCCACCGTCGGAGACAGTGACGCTCAGGTCATAGCCGGTGTCGATGGTGACGCTCGGGCCGGTGACCACCAGGGTGGCGCTGTTCTGACCCGTTGCGGTGATGCCTGCCGGCACACTCCACTGATAAGTCAACGGATCACCGTTCGGATCGGAGGCGGTCGCCTTGATGGTCACCTGCTTGCCCGCCTCCACAGAGGCCGTGGCAGGTACACTCACCACCGGCGCCAGATTGGCCTGCGGCGCCTTGTTGGTCACCACCACCTGATCCTTGGCACTCAACTGCTGGTCATCGGTCACTGTCAGCTCGAACACCAGATTGATGTCGGCGGACACGGCATCGAGTACAACACGGGCCTTGGCCTGAGTGGCATCGAGCAGGGCAGCCTGCGGGCCGGAGATCTGCTTCCAGCTGTAGCTGAGCGCGCTGTTTTCCGGATCGTGGGAGGCTGACCCATCCAGCGTCACCTCGGTCGGGCCGGTCACCTTGAGGTCACTGCCCGCGTTGGCCAGCGGCGGCTTGTTGGCTGGTGGAGTCGTCCCCTCGCCGTGGCCCAGCCCCTCGTGCATGGCGTTGAGGATGTCGCCGTTGTCGGCATCGATTTCCCAGGAGAAGAGGCCACCGAGCTTGTTGGCCAGCACATACTGCCCCTTGGCCTTGACCGAGCGCTCGTTGTCATAGGTGATGAGATCGCCGGTTGCCGCCTTGAACAAATAGGGCGCCTCGGCCACTTCGTCGTAGCCCTTCTCCCAGCCCGCCCCCATCCGGTTGTTGACGATGTCGCGGTAATCCACCACCCCGTCCTCCCAGGTGCCTTTCACCTTGCCGGTCGCCTTGCCGGTGAAGGGGTTGTTGCCCTGATAACCGCTCACCCCGGTCCAGCCACGGCCATACATGGCGGCACCAACCACCAGCTTGCCCGGCTCAACCCCCTGCGCCAGCAGCTGATTGACCGCCTTGTCGGTGGTGTACTTGGTAGCGGGATCCCAGCTCGCCGCATAGAGGTTGGTCTGGTGACCCAGCTCGGTGTTGCTCCAGGCACCGTTGTAGTCGTAGGTCATCATGAAGATGTGGTCCATGTAGGGCTGGGCCGCCTTGTAGTCCACATCCTGGATCTTGTCGCCCCCAGCCCCGATGGCCGAGGTGAGCTCATACTGGCGACCGGTCTCGGCCTCCAGCTCGTCGAGCATGGCCCGCAACTCCTTCATCAGGGCCACATAAGTGGCACCATCACTCGGGCTGCCCAGTTTCGGGTTGGCGCCCTGTCCGCCCGGGTACTCCCAGTCGATATCCACACCATCGAAGAACTTCCAGGTCTGCAGGAACTCTTTCACCGAGCCGACAAACACGTCACGCTTGGTTTTGTCACCGAGGAAGTAGAAGGGATCGGAGAGGGTCCAGCCGCCGACCGAGGGGAGGATCTTGAGGTTCGGATAGGCCTGCTTGAGCGCCATCAGGGCGCCAAAGTTGCCCTTGTAGGGCTCGTCATGAGCAGTGAGGTTGCCTTGCGGCATCTGGATGGCGGCCCAGGGATCGTGCATCGCCACCTTGAAGTCCGCCCGGCCGGCGCACGCCCGTTGCAGCGCCTGGAAGCTCCCTTCGATCTCCTTGAGGCTGTCGTTGAGGCCATCCCCGCCGCAGATGGGGGTGAAACCATAGAGGATATGGGTCAGGTTCTGGGCCGGGAGCTTGTCCACCGTAAACTTGCGGCCATAGACTCCCCACTCCACATAGTAAGTCCCCACCACCTTGCCGGACTTGTTGGCGTAGGCCTTGTTGTTCTCCTGCAGCGGCGCCTTGAGTGGCGCCAGATGACTGCCGTCGGTATCGGCGACCACGATCTCCTTGGCATCAGAGAGGGTACAGCCATCGGCGTTGCACAGCGCCACCTGCATCTGGTAGCGCCCCCCTTTCTTCACCTTGAATTTGGCACTGCCCGCCGCGGCCGAGGGGCCGGACCACACCTCCTGACCATTGAGCAGCACCTTGGCACTCTGGCCCAGATCGCCGCTCCAGAGGTTCCAGTTCACCTCCACATCGGCGGCATCCTTTACCTTGACCAGATTGTTGTAGGCAGTGGCCGCCTGATCGACTTCAACGATGGAAAACTTGGTGGGGCCCCATCCGATGGTGGGCTTGCCGGGCACCGCAGCATAAGCGGACGAGGCGCAGCACAGACCGACCGCGAGGGCCAGCATGGTAGGCTTTGGACTTAGCATTTTTATATTTCCCTATTTCGTTATGTTGGCAACGAAAAGGGCTACGCCCTGACAGGTAACGCAGACGGCAGTGCGGCCTCTTGGCAAAGGTGCACAACAACCTGTGGTGGCCCCGCTATCTCAAGTACGGCTCATCCCTGGACCGGAAGCTTTGCGTCCCGATCTTGCGATCGGTTTGCCCTTCGGTTACTTCATTTGCGATGCAAAAAATCGCATCCCGACTATAGAGTGAGCCAATCCGGTCTGCCACTGTCGGCGTTCACCGACAGTGGCAAGCCAATAGAGTAACTGGCAGTCATTACGCAGGAAGATGAAGATATCTTCGCCAATAAATCTCTGTTTTCGGCATTCCTCCATGACTACGGGCCACAGGATCATTGCGCGGTTTTGTGAGCCGGTTCACGGCTTGCCGCTCCGGATGCGGCTAGCGCAGCAGCAGGCTGTTCATCAGGGCCCGCAGTTTGAGTGGTTTGACCGGTTTGCTGATGTAGCCATACCCCCGCTCGCGGATCTGCGCCTGCAGCTCGCTCTTGCGATCAGCGCTGATGATGATGCCTCCCAGCTCGTCGCCACACACCCGTTGCAGGACAGCGAGCGCCTCCAACCCGGTCTTGCCATCGTCGAGGTGGTAGTCAGAGAGCACCAGTCTCGGCACAAACCCGTCTGCCACCAGCGCCTCGGCTTCGGCCAGATCGACGGCGCAGCGGACCTCGCAGCCCCAACGGCCGAGCAGGGTGCTCATGGCGGTCAGAATGTCCCGCTCGTTGTCGATACAGAGCACGGCTACACCTTCCAGCTGGCTGTCGCGTGCCACCGGCGCAACCAACTGATGGGCAGTGACCGGCCGGGTTGCCAGATTGAGGGTCACAGCAAAGACCGACCCCTTGCCCGGCCAGCTCTGCAATGTGAGCTGATGACCGAGCACCTGCGAGATGCCGCGGGCGATGGCAAGCCCCAGACCCAGCCCCTGCTCCTTGGCGGTGCGGGAGTGATCGAGGCGGGAGAACTCGTCAAAAATAGCCTCCTGCTTGTCCTGCGGGATGCCGGGGCCGTTATCCCACACCTCGATGCGGATCTTCTCCCCCATCCGGCGGCAACCAAGCAGCACCCTGCCCCCCGGGTTGTAGCGAAACGCATTGGTCAGGAAGTTCTGCAGCACCCGGCGCAGTAGCCGCACATCGCTGTGTACCGCATGCTTGCTCTCCACCACCGAGAAGTGGATCCCTCCCGCCTGCGCCAGCACGCCAAACTCCGCCTTGAGGTTGTCGAGCAGATCGCGCAGGGCAAAGTCGAGCTTCTTGGCCTTGAACTTGCCCGCTTCGAGCCGCGAGATATCGAGCAGATCGGTGATGAGATCCTCGGTCGCCCCCAGCGCATCATCGATATGGCGGGCAATGCGGGCCTGCTCGCCAGCATCGGGCAACATCTCCAGCAGGGAGGAGGTAAACAGCTTGGCGGCATTAAGGGGTTGGGTCAGATCGTGGCTGACCGCCGCCAGAAAACGGCTCTTGGATTGATTGGCCTGCTCCACCTGCTGGTTCACCAGCAATAGTTGGCGGTTGAGTTCGGAGAGCTCACGGGTGCGCTCGGCCACCCGCGCCTCCAGATGTTCGTTCGCTTCGCGCAACACCCGCTCCGCATCGCGAAACGGAGTGATGTCGGTAAAGGTCATGACGAAACCACCGGCGGGCATGGGGTTGCCCTGCATCTCGATCACCCGCCCATCCGGACGCTCCCGCGCCGAGATATGGGCGCTGCCGCGCTTCATAAAGGCGACCCGCCGCGCCACGTGCTCCTCGATATCGCCGGGGCCGCAAAGCCCCTGCTGGGCGTTGTAGCGGATGATCTCTTCAATGGGGCGCCCTGCCTGAATAAGCCCCGGCGGATAGTGGAACAGCTCGATGTAGCGGCGGTTCCAGGCCACCAGCCGAAGCTCCCTGTCCACCACCGAGATCCCCTGCCCGATATGCTCGATCGCCCCCTGCAGCAGGCCGCGGTTGAAGCGAAACACGTCGGAGGCCTCATCGACTATGGTGGCGATCTCCTCGAGCTGCATGTTGCGCCCCTGCAGGGCAGAGGCAAGCACCAACCGCGCCGACGAGGTGCCAAACACCCCCGCCAGCAGCCGCTCGGTGTGGGCAATCAGTTCGGCCGAGGCCTGCATCTGGGGCGCCAGGGTGCCGCCCCGCTCACCGGCGAAACGACCAAAGGCGCGTTTGACCCGGCTTGAACCGACAAAGCGGGCCGCCAGCATCTCCAGCTCCTTGACCGAAACCCGCGCCTGATAGAGGGCAGCGGTATCGCGGCTCGGCTTGCCGACAAAGTTGGCCGCCTGCAGCCGCTCGCTCACCGCCGGACGGGAGAGCAGCGAGCCTGCCACATAGCCGAGCAGGTTGAAGAGCAGGCTCAGGAAGATGCACCAGGCCCCGAGACTCAGCTCGCGAAACGCAGGCCAGTCCGGCGGCGCCAGCAGCTCGGCCAAGGGCGAGCCCGCCAGCAGCCCGCTCTCCACCAGCAGGGTGACGAACCAGAGGCTCACCCCGAGGCTCAACCCAAGATAGACCCCCTTGCGATTGCCGTGACGCCAGTAGAGACCGAGCAGCAGGGCTGGCGCAAACTGGGCCACCGCGCCAAAAGAGAGATAGCCGATGCGCGACAAGCTGGTGAGATCGCCGAGCCATAGGTAGAGCCCCCAGGCCGCCAGCAAGATCAGCAGGATGGCGCCACGGCGCACCTGCAACAGCAGCCGCACCAGCCGCTCGTCGCGCCCCTGCCGCCAGAAGCGGCGCAGCAGCACCGGCAGCACCAGATCGTTGCTCACCATGATCGCCAGCGCGATGGTACAGACGATCACCATGCCGGTAGCCGCCGAGGTGCCGCCGAGAAACGCCAGCATCGCCATGCCATCGAAACCGAGGGCCATCGGCAGACTGATCACATAGGTGTCGGAGGCCATGTCAGCCCCGACCCACTGCTTGCCCGCCAGCGCCAGCGGCCAGATAAAGAGCCCCATCACGAACAGGTAGAGCGGGAAGATCCAGCGCGCCCAGTGCAGGTCCTGCCCCTGATTGTTCTCCACCACAGTCACATGAAACTGGCGCGGCAGGCAGATGACGGCGCACATCGCCAACACCGTATAAATGGCAAGCTCCAGCAGGTTGCCGGGGCTCACCGCCACCACCTGCGCAAAAAAGTCACGGGTCACCTGCTCGTGAGCCTCGCCCGGTTTGCTCAGGATCAGCCAGAGGGCGAAGCCCCCCACCGCGATAAAGGCCAGCAATTTGACCACCGACTCGAAAGCGATGGCCACCACCATCCCCCTGTGGTGCTCGGTGGCATCGAGATGGCGGGTGCCGAACAGGATGCTGAACAGCGCCAGCAGCAGGGTGACCCCGAGCGCCAGCTCGCTGGTATTGCTGGTCGGACTGATGCCGCCGCTGTTGACCATCAGCAGATCCAGCCCGGTGACGATGGCTTTGAGCTGCAACACCAGATAGGGGAGGATCCCCATGATGGCGATGAGGGCGATCACCATGGCGAGCCGCTGGGATTTGCCGTAACGGGCGGCGATAAAGTCGGCGATGGAGGTGATGTGCTCGCGCTTGGCCACCAGAATGAGGCGTGCCAGCAGCCGCCAGCCAAACAGAAAGACCAGCATGGGGCCAAGGTAGATGGGCACCGGTGACCAGGGGGATTCACTCGCCTGACCCACGGTGCCGAAGAAGGTCCAGGAGGTACAGTAGACTGCTAGCGACAGGCTGTAGAGCAGCGGTTGTCCCTTGAGACGGTGCCGTTTGTGCTTGTCTGCCACGAAGGCGATCAGAAACAGCAGCCCCAGATAGGTGAGCGACAATCCGATCAGCAGCCATCCCTGGTGCATCGATAACTCCTTGTCCATGTTGAGTTTTTGTATACAACCTCGCCAGTCTAGAGAGGCTGCAGCCAAAAGTCATCCCCTTCGGACAGATTGAAATTATCGTTTTTCAATAAGTTTTATCTTGACTGTATATCGCAAAACAATAAACATTACCGGTGTGAATATTGATAAACGATAAACTTTACCTTTCAGATAAAACCATCACAGTGAGGAATGAGATGATCTCCAACAAACTCGAACGCTCGAGCATGCTGATCGAATGGCTGCTGCTGCTGGCACTGCTAGCGACCCCTTTGATCACCTTGCTGGAGGTGTGGACCCCCTTCGGTGGCGCCGATTTTCTGCAGGAGAAGCTCAACACCATCTTGAGCCGTCCCGGCATCAATCCTGCCGACTATCCCCTTCACTTCTCCACCCGGCTGCTCGGCACCCTGGTGCAGCTGTTGCCGGATCTGGTCTTTATGATGATGCTCTGGCAACTGCGTCAGCTGTTTCGCGGCTACCGCGCCGGTCTGCTCTTCACCTTCGAGCAGATCCGCCGCTACCGGCAGATCGGACTGCTGCTCTGTGCAACCTTCCTGGTCGAATTGATCCTGACCCCCTTGCTGGATACGGTGCTCACCATGAGAGGCCCGGAAGTACTCGGTACCATAGCGCTGAGTACCTCAGATTTCCGGGTACTGCTGGCGGGACTGATCGTACTGGCGCTGGCACTGGTCATGCGCGAGGCCAAACTGCTGGCCGATGAACAGCAACTGACAGTGTGAGGAACGTATGCCCATTATCATCCGCCTCGATGCCCTGCTGGCAGAGCGCAAAATGACCGCCCGCGAGCTGGCCCAGCGCATCGACATCACCGAGGCCAACCTCTCGATCCTCAAGAATGGCCACGCCAAGGCGGTGCGCTTCTCCACTCTGGAGGCTATCTGCCGTGAACTCAATTGCCAGCCCGGCGATCTGCTGGGCTACGAACAGGAGCGCTAACCCCCTTATGAGTCGTCATATCACCCTGTTTGCCCTGTGGCTGCTGCCACTGTGGGCCTGCGCTGGCAATGACGCGAACGGCCCCCGCTACCTTATCGAGCAGGGCGCCAGCACCAATGTGCTGCAAGTGCGCCTCACCATGCAGGGCAAGCCCCCTTTTACCCTGCTCCCCGCCCGCCAGTTGCCGGGCAGTGCCGCGCCGGTTTCCCCCGCGCTGAGCTGCCTTGCAGACAACCAGCCGGTTGCCCTCAACCAGCCCTTCTCCTGCAAGGAGATCGGCTGGCAGATCACGCTCACACCGGCTCCGACAGTGGGTGCTGATGCCTCGGCCCAACAGTCGCTGCTGTTCGCTCCCAACCAGTGGCTATTGACCGAATGGGGTAACTTTGTGCGGCAGATAGGGAGCCGCCAAGGAAAAGTTTGTCTGCCGGATGGCAGCTGCCAACCACTGCCGGATGTCAACCAGCCGCCGCTGATCCTGCCGTTTGGTCTGGACACAGTGCCCGTCACCAAGCCGGATCCGCGGCTGGTGCTGAGCCATGACGAGACCGCCAACCAGCTCGATCTGCCGGCCTTGCAGCAGCAACTGAATGAGATCATCGACTATCTGGCCTTCCAGCTCGATGTGGATCCGCCCGCTCATCCATGGCAACTGGTGTGGCTGGGGCGGGATGTGGCGACCCGCTCCCTCGGCGGCGCCGCCGGAAATCAGGTGTTTGTCGCCAACTACCCCACCGAGGCTGGCAAGCCGACGCCACAGGCCCCCTTGCGCCTGCTGCGCACCTCGGCCCACGAGGCGGTGCATATCCTCAGCGCTCGCCACTCTGCTCCACAACCCACCTGGGTCAACGAGAGCCTCGCCGAGTACCTCGCCATCAAGGCGCTGCGCCGCTTTCGGCTGCATCAGGTCACGGCGGTCAACGAGCTGGGCGAGCGGGGCAAACAGCTGCCCCATAGCGAGAGTGGTCTCTATCGGGCGGCTCGCGAGGTGCTGGCGGGCGATCGCTCCTACTACCCGCTCTTTTACGTCAAGGGGAGCGCCTTCTGGGAAGCGCTGGAGCGGGAGCTGCAACACAATGACGTGACGCTGGCGCAACTGCTGCCCCAACTGGGCTGGCTGCCGGATGGACGCTTTGATGCCGCCTCCAATGAGCTGCTTGCCGGCACCATCGGCTCGGATACCTGGCGCCGTCTCAGCCGCCTCTATCTTGGCGAGCAGCAGTAACGCCGCAAACTGCAACAACGAAAAAGGGAGAGCCGTGGCTCTCCCTTTTGTGAGGTGATGATTCAAATAGACAAATATCAGGCTGGAGCACTCTCCTGCGCAGACGACGCAAAGGGACGCAGCCGCAGGAAGAACACCGGCAAGACCACCAGCACCATCAGGAAGAAGATGCCGCCGCCGAGAGGCTCGAACAGCACGCCGCAGAGTGCCATCAGAGCCGCCACCGTCATGCCGAGGCCAAGGGCCGCATAGAGCGCCTGAGTCGGGATCAACTGCTCGGCCGGTAGCTGACGGGTCATAAAGCGCACCGCCCCGAGATGGCTCATACCGAACGTCACCGAGTGGAGCAACTGCCCCAGTACCAGCACCCACAACTCGGTCGAGGCACCCAGCAATACCCAGCGCACCACACAACCGATGGCACCGGCGATAAAGAGACTCTGGGCGCCAAAGCGTTGCAGGAAACGCTTGTCGGCGGCGAACATGCAAATCTCGGCCACCACCCCGAGCGCCCAGAGATAGCCGATGATGGTGCCGCTATACCCTTGCGCCTTCCAGTAGATGGCGCTGAAACCGTAATAGGCGGCGTGGCTCCCCTGCAGCAAAGCGGTCAGCAGCAGGAAACGGCGCACCGGCGCGCTGCGCAAAGTCGCCAGCAAAGATGCCTTGGCCCGCTCGCCCTGACTATCCTGTGGCGCCGGATAGAGCGGCAGCCAGCTGAGCAGCAGCATCAGCACCAGCCCCGCCACCATGGTGTGCAAAATCCAGTCGCTACCAAAGTTGCCCACCAACGCCCCCACCAGGGTAGAGGCGACGATAAAGGCAAAGGAGCCGCACAGCCGCACCTTGCCGTAATCGAGGTGCGCCTGCACCACCATTCGGGTCGCCAGCGCCTCTCCCACCGGCATCAGGGTCGGATAGATAAAGTTCGCCAGCAGGGTCAAGCCCACCAGCCACCAGAGGTTATGACTGAGATAGAAGCCGAGAAACGCCAGCAAACTGAGCAGGGAGAGCAACCGGGTAACCGGCAACAGATGGCCCGCCCCCTTGATCTGCCCCATCACCATCAGGTTGCCGGCAAAACGGATCGCCATCCCCGCCCCCAGCAGCAGACCAATCATCTCGGCGCTGACGCCCACCCCTTCCAGCCAGAGCGACCAGAACGGCAAGTAAGCACCGTAGACAAAATAGAAGGCGCCGAAAAAGAGCGCTAACCAGGAAAACGCGGGCATAGATCCTCTGCAACCGGATGACGGGAGCAGAATGATAACCCATCCGCCCCCGCAGATCCCGATGGAAACCCTGCGCAGAAAACGAAAAAACTTCAATAAAATTGAACTATTACCGAAGAGGTGGGGTCTACCTGGTAACACCTCCTCCTGGTTAGTGTTGCAATCCTTCCACCCGCCCATGGCGGGTTTCTTTTTTAGGCAAACATTTGCTCTGCTCCATCGTCACAACATGGCGGCGACAAAAAAGGGGCCGAAGCCCCTTTGATCATCTGCGTCTGTTGTTTGCTCTTTAGAATACGTATTTGACCCGTGCACTCAGGTTGCGGCCCGGTTCGGTCATCATGCTGTTATCGGAGCCCTCGGCACGACCGGCGATGCGCTCGTAGCTGGTGTACTCCTTGTCAAACAGGTTGAAGACCCCGACGTTGAGCTGCAGATCGGTCATCGGGTTGAACTGGGCGTACATATCCACCACACCCCAACCGGCGCTCTTCACGTAATCCTTGCCTTTGCTGTCTTTACGGACTTTGTCCATGTCGTCAGCAAAGCGCAGCGCGGTGTTGAAGTTCCATTGGGACTGTTCCAGACGCACACCGACGGAGCCGTTGAGCGGGCTCAGGCTGTTGATGTAGTTGCCATCCCCATCCTTGCCTTCGATGTAGGCGAGGTTGCCCCAGACATTGACGATGTCGTTGAGCCAGTAATCCGCCTTGGCTTCGACCCCTTTGGTGGTCGCCTTGCTCAGGTTCTGGTACTGGTAGACGGCTGTGCGCCCCTCTTTGCCCACTTCCACCATCTCGATGAAGTCTTCGAACTTGTTGTAGAAGCTGGCTACTTCATAGCTGAAGCCGTTGCTGCTGCCACGCACGCCAAGATCGATGCCGTCGCTGCTCTCCGGATTGAGGTTCGGGTTGGGCTCGATGCGATAGCCGTACGCCTGATGGTTCAGGGTGGAGAAGGCGCTGTCATACATGGGGGCCTTGAAACCGTGGCTGTACTGGGCGAACAGGTTAGCCGCCTCGTGGGCCTTGAACACCAGACCCAGCTTGGGTGACAACTCCCCTTCCGAGAACTTGTGCAGCTTGTCGCCTGTATAGGCCGGATCGTTGTCCGGAGTCATCCGGTAGTAGTCATAACGGGCACCCGGGGTCAGCACCCAGCGCTCGCCAAACTTGATCTCGTCAAAGGCCCACAGGGCGCTGCGCTCGCTGGTGGTAGCCGGGAAACTCAGCTCGTTGTAGCCGACAAAATCACCGGGAGTCGTCGGCCCCTTGTAACGGGTACGTTCGTTGTCGGTGTGCTCGTATTCAGCCCCCCAGGCCAGACGGTGGTTGGCGACCGCCTTGTGGAACTGCAGCTGGGCGCCGATGTTCTTCTGATCGAACACGTTGTGATCCAGCGAGTTTTTGGTCACATAGGGGTTGCCGGGGCTGACCGGATACTTGGATGAGGCGTACTGATCCAGCGTCTGCTTGGTGCGGGCGAAATAGACCTTGCTATCCATCCGATCGGCCCAGCCTTGATTCAGCGCGATGCCGTGATCCAGCACCACAGAGAGGTTGTCGGTCTGCTTGTCGGTGATGGGCTGATCAAAGACACGGGCAGTGCCGGTACCGACCTTGTTGAGCTTGACCGCATCCGGCTCCTCGCCATCGGTCAGGTAGTCAACGGTCAGCTTGAGGAACTGTTCATCGGAGAGGTTCCACTTGCTCTTGAGCAGCAGGGCGTGGGTACCGATATCGAAGTCATTTTTGGTGGAGTCGAAATTCTGGGTCACACCGCCATCGCGCCAGGTGTAGCGCAGCAGGTTCTCCACTTCACCAGTGCGTAAGGCGCCGGTAAAGCCCGCCATCTTCTGGTGGCTGCTGGAGGCGTAACCGCTGGTCACATCCAGATAGCTGTCCTTGCCCTTGAGGAAGTCGCTGGCATCCTTGGTGGTGATGGCAATCACGCCACCCAGCGCATCGGATCCGTAGGCGGCAGACGCCGGCCCCTTGGCCACTTCTACCTGCTTGATCATGTCGGTATCGAAGTAGCTCTGGCCAACCCCGCCCTTGCTGTAGGCATCGTTCTGGCGCACACCGTCGCGCACCACCTTGACCCGGTTTTCACCCATGCCGCGGATGATAAAGGTCTGCGCATCCCCCTGACCGCCGAGCACAGTCACACCGGGTTCGTAGCGGAACAAGTCGGCCACATTGGTGACGACCTGCTCTTCAATCTGCTTGGCGGTGATCACCGAGATGGGGCCGGAGACATCTTCCAGTTTTTGCTCCATCCGTGAGCCGCTGACGACCACGACTTCATCCGCCTTCTGGGTGGCAGCAAAGACCTGGGAGGAGAGACCTGCCGCCACGGCGAGGGCAACCAGAGAGAGTGCGTTATGATGGGTCACAGCGAATCCTTATTGAGAATTATTATCAAACAGACCGCATATTACCCGGCTCTCGACAAAGATCAACAAGAAACGAAATCATTCTCATTTGTTTTGAACCAAATTGGTTTTACACTGTCGCCCTGTGTTGCCCTTATTCTCTATTAGCCCCCGAGATGCACCGGCATCCGGGCATATCAGCCGTGAGATCCCATGATTAGACGACTTCCCCTGCTCGCCCTGCCGCTGCTACTGGCAGCCTGTGCCACCCCCACCCAACCGACCCAGTCATCACAGTTGCAGACGCTCTATGACTACCGGCTAAGCAGCGAAGGAGACGCAGACCTGACGCTGGAGCAAGCAATCGCGCGCATTGCCGACGCCGACATCATTCTGGTGGGTGAGCTGCACAGCCATCCCGCCGTGCATCTGTTGCAATCGCGCCTGCTGAGCGGGCTCTACACCGCTGGTCAGCAGCACGGTCGGCCATTGGCCCTCTCCATGGAGCAGTTCAGCCGCGCCGATCAGAAGACGCTGGATGCCTATCTGGCGAACCAGATTGGTGAAGCGGCCTTGATCCGCGAAGGCAACGCCTGGCCCAACTATCCGAGCGACTACCGCTCGCTGGTGGAGTTTGCCAAGGCTCACCAGATGCCGGTGATCGCCGCCAACGCCCCCAAGCCGCTGGTGAGCTGTGTCGGTCAGGAGGGGGCTGAGTGGCTCGACAAACTGCCAGCCGCACGTCGCAGCCAGCTGGCCCGCCAGCTGACGCTGGGGGATGACCCCTATCGCCAGAAATTTATGGCCTCCATGCACCACGGCGATGCCGACAGCAACGCCCGCCGCTTCGCCGCCCAGACCAGTTGGGATGACACCATGGCCGAGAGCATGGTGGATTATCTCGCCAAGCACCCGGGCCAGCAGATCATGCATATCGCCGGCAATTTCCACGTCGAGGGGGGGCTTGGGCTCGCCAGTCGCATCGCCAGCCGCAATCCGGCCCTCAAGGTAGCGCTGGTCGTCCCCCGTACAGATGAGACCTCTGTTGCAGATCCCGCAGCCGATGTGCAGGTAACCATCATGCCGCTGCCTAAGCGCTGGCAAAACAGTGACGAGATGAAGCAAGATATGGGCGCGCTGCATCAATCCCGCAGTCGTGACTGCAGCCAGTGGCTGCAACCCTAATCTTCAAGGAAACGGCGGGTAAAATATGGATGTGTTACTGATCATCGATGTGCAGCAAGGCTTGTTCAACGAGCCCCGTTACCGCCAGGAGCAAGTGCTGGCCAATATCAATCGGGCTGCGGCCCATGTCAGGCAGCAACAGGGACGGGTCATCTATATCCAGCATGACTCGCCCCCCGGTACCGAACTGGAACCGGGCACCCCGGGTTGGCAGTTGCACAGTGCGCTGCAACCGGCCAAGGGAGAGAGCCGGGTACGCAAGACAGCATGTGACAGCTTTCTCGATACCGAGCTTGCCTTCCTGCTGGCCGAGCAGCCGGTCGATCGACTGATCCTCTGTGGCTGCGCCACCGATTTTTGCGTCGATACCACGGTGCGCAGTGCCGCCTCCCATGGGTACGAGGTGCTGGTGTTGAGCGATGGTCACACCACCGCCGATCGCCCCCACCTGAGCGCGGCCCAGATCACCGAGCACCATCACTGGATGTGGCGCCACCTCAGCCTGCCGGAGGGGCGCAGTGTCACCCTGCTCACCACCGACGAGCTGCTGGCAGTAACACCCGCCCTGCAGCCGTGCTAATCTGCGAGCCTCGCCTCGTTTCTCACTGGAGTCTGTCGTGCGCCTGTTGTCTGCCACCCTGTTGTTGATTGTTCCCCTGCTGTCGGCCTGCTCCAGCTTGCCCGGCCAGAAGTATGACGGGCCGGAACCCCTGTTTCTGACCCACATCAATGAGGAGGGGAGCAAGCGCTTCACCTTTGAAGCCGCGCCCAACGACACCTTGCCGCGCGGCCTCTCGGCGGCCCAGAGCCAGCGGCTGCTGGAACAGCGGGAAGCGTTGCAGGAGAACCTGCTGACCGAGACCCTGGCGACCAAGCAGTATTGCCGCCAGGGCTACATAGTGCTGAGCCAGACCTCATGGAAGGTGCGGGGAGAGTGCAACGAAACGGCCACCGACGCCGATCGTCGCGCTTTTCCCAACAAGGCCTCCTGGCAGGATTGAACAGGCCGGATGAGATAACGCAATAAAAACGGGCAGCCCAGTGGCTGCCCGTTTTGTTATGACGGCTGTCGTGGTCGACAGGGATCCTCAGACCGGCGCATCGGCCGGGCTGGTGAGCTCGGCACCGTTGTCAATGCGCTTGTGCCCCTCCACCAGATGGACGAAATCCACCAGCTCGTCACCGGAGACCGCGAACGCCTGGCCGAAGCCCTTGACGAACAGCCCCTGCTCCGGCTTGAGGCGGAACAGTTTGAAATCCTTGAGGTTGGAGAGACCCTTGATGATCTCGCCAAAACGACCTTCCAGTGCCGCCACCGCCTTGCTCCAGCGGGCGTCGTCACGGGCCACCACTTCAGCCACCGCATCGAAGGTCAAGCGCTTGCGGGCAAACAGCTCGCGGGCACCGCTCTCATCCTCGATCAGCATCAGGGATACCCGGGGCACCTGTTGCAGGTTGCGGGCGTGGCGGGCGATCTCGGAGATCAGCACATAGTAGCCATCTTCCTGCAGCACGAACGGGGCATAGCTGGCGTTGGGATTGCCTTCACCATCGACGGTGGCGAGCTGCAGGGTACGGCAGTTGTCGCGAAACTCGCGGATCTCCGGTTGCAGGCGGTTCTGCAGACGCTCCTGACGTTCACTCATGCTTTGACTTCCTCTTGAGAGTTGTGGCGCAGCGCCATAAAACGGGTGACCTGATCGGCCAGCAGCTGGCGTTTCTCGTCGCGACCCAGATAGACCTTGAAAATGCAGCGGCCGGAGTGACCGAAGAACTGGAAGGAGTGCCCCTCCTTGCCCATGAACAGCTTGCTGACCAGCGCAATCCCCGCCACGTTGTCGAGCTTGAGATGACCATGCAGCTCACCGTCGCGGCCCATCAGGTTGTAGTAACCGCGTGCGTCCTTGCCTTTCGGGAAGGGGGCTTTTACCTCGAAGATGGATCCTTCTGATTCAACGATGGTGGTCACCGGGCCCCAGTCGGCCAAATCTTCCAGCAGACCTTGTGCGCGATCGGCGGGCAACAGGGTCACCAGCTCGGCGGGCAGATGGCGAACCACCTCCCATTCGCTGATGGCAAGCTGGGCCGCCAGGGTGGACGGATGAGCGCCGGGATCCTGCTCCAGCAGCGCGTGAATGCGTTGTGCAATGCTCATGTTTTCTCCCTCTGCGGGACCATACTGTCCCGCTGTTTATCATGGCGGCTACTCTAATAAAGCACCGAAACCAATGCAATTGATAATTGCTATCATTATCAGTGCATTTTTTCCAAAGCCTTGATATTCTCGGCGGTACACCCGTTTCATTCACCCCTTCGGAGGTTAGCATGGGCCGTCGTTTTGCCCTCGCCATCACCCTGCTCTGCAGTTCACTGTCCCCATTCTCTGCCGTTGCCGCCGACGGACAGAAAGAGCGTATCGTCAGTATCGGCCCCGCCACCACAGAACTCATTCTGGCACTTGGTGGTGAATCGAGCCTGATCGCCACCGATGTCAGCAGTCCCTTGCCAAAAGGGCTGCCCAAGGTGGGTTATCACCGGGCACTGGCCGCCGAAGGGATCCTGAGCCTCTCCCCCACCCGACTGGTGGGCAGTGACGAGATGGGGCCGGCCCCGACCCTGGATCAGCTGCGCCGTGCCGGGGTCAAGGTGGAGGTGCTGGATACCGCGCCGACTCTCGCCAACCTCAACCAGCGTATCGACACCCTCGCCAGCCTGCTGGGCGATAAAGCTGCTGGCGATCGCCTGAAGGCAGAGATCCAGGCTCAGACCGATCAGCTGGCGGCGCAAGCCAAACAGAACAAACCGCTCAAGGTAGCCTTCCTGCTGCTGCACAAGGGGCAACCCACCAGCATCGCCGGGGGGGACACCACCGCCAGCGCGCTGATCTCGCTGGCAGGCGGCATCAATCCGGTCGCCGAGTTGCGCAACTACAAGCCGGTATCCGCCGAATCCCTCATCGAGATGCAGCCCGATCTGGTGCTGGTCAGCGGTCGTGACTGGCAGCAATATGCCGATCCGGCCAAGGTGCTGGCCGAAGTGCCCGCCTTGGCGGCTACCCCGGCAGGCAAGCGCAACGCCATTCACGCCATCGACGGTCACGCCCTGCAAGGGGGCCTGAGCCTCAACTCCCTGCAACAGGCGAACCAGATCGCCCAGTGGATCAAGCAGGGGTCATGATGCGGTTACCCCTCTCCTGGCTGCTGGCCTTCACCACGGCCGCACTGGCGCTGTTGCTGCTCGGTTCGCTGGCAACCGGCCCCATGACCCTCACCCTGGGCGAGAGTCTGCGGGCGCTGTTTGCCGGGCAGGAGAGCGGGATTGAGTCGCACAAACTGCTGATCGTGCAGGAAATTCGCCTGCCGAGAACCCTGCTCTGCATCGCAGTGGGGGGGATCCTCGGGCTCTGTGGCGCCGTGATGCAGGGGCTGTTTCGCAACCCCCTGGCTGACCCCGGCATCATAGGTGTCTCCGGCGGTGCGGCGCTCGGCGCGGCGCTCGCCATCGTGCTGCTGGCCCCCCTCGGCCAGCAGCTGCAAACCACCATCGGGGTTGGTCTGCTGCCGCTGCTCGCCTTTCTCGGCGGCGCGCTCACCACCACCCTGGTCTATCTGCTCGGCACCCGTGAGGGGGGCACCTCGGTCACTGTCATGCTGCTGGCCGGGGTCGCCATCACGGCGCTCTCCGGTGCAGTGATCGGCCTGCTCACCTATCTGGCGGACGATCAGATGCTGCGCAACCTGAGCCTGTGGCAGATGGGAACGCTGGCGGCAGGCAAACCGGCCGATGTGGCGCTGGCCCTGCTCACCCTGGCGGCCCTGCTGTGGCTCTTTATGCGCGATGCCAATCCCCTCAACGCCCTGCTGCTGGGTGAAGGAGAGGCCCGTCATCTTGGGGTCAATGTGCAATCCCTCAAACGTCGCCTGATCCTGCTCACCGCAGCGGGCGTCGGGGTGGCGGTGGCGGTAGCCGGGATGATCGGCTTCGTCGGGCTGGTAGTGCCCCATCTGGTGCGCCTGCTGGCGGGCCCCAACCATGTCAGGTTGCTGCCGCTCTCGGCCCTGCTTGGCGCCGCCCTGCTGCTGGCAGCCGATATGCTGGCACGCACCCTGCTGGTCCCGGCCGAGCTGCCGGTGGGCATCATCACCGCTCTGCTCGGCGCCCCCTTCTTCATCTGGCTGCTGGTAAAAGGCCGCCGCGCCCTGTGATACGGACTGTTATGCAACCACTCTCATCCTCACTCTCCTACCCCCTGTTGAGCTGCAGCCGACTCAGCCTGCGCCGTGGCCAGCGCCAGATCCTGGATGGGCTCGATCTTAGTCTCGAGAGCGGCACCCTCACCGCGCTGCTAGGCCCCAACGGGGCGGGCAAGAGCTCGCTGCTCAAGTGCCTGACCGGCGAGCTGGAATATGAGGGTTCCATCACTCTGTTTGGCGCGGATCGCCGGCAGTGGGACAGCAGCCAGCTGGCCCACCGGCTCGGGGTATTGCCGCAAAGCTCCTCCCTCAACTTCCCCTTTCTCTGCGAGGAAGTGGTTGCCATGGGGCGCTTGCCCCACAGTGAACCGGCGGCGCGGCGTGACGAAATTGTGGCGGCGGCCATGACCCATGCCGGGGTCGAGCATCTGGCCAAGCGGCTCTATCCGGGGCTCTCTGGCGGCGAGCGGCAGCGGGTGCAGTTTGCCCGGGTGCTGGCGCAGATCTGGCAGGCCCCCTCCCCGACCGAGCAAGCCGAGCAACCCCGCCTGCTGCTGCTCGACGAACCCACCTCAGCGCTGGATCTGAAATACCAGCATCAGCTGCTCACCATGGCACGCGCCCTCGCCAGCCGCAATACAGCTGTGCTGGTGGTGCTGCACGACCTCAATCTGGCGGCGCGCTATGCCGATCGGCTGGTGATGCTGGAGCGGGGCAAACTGATGGCCGATGGCACACCTGCCGAAGTGCTGACCCCTGAGCTGATCGCCCGTCTCTATGATTATCCGGCACAGGTGATCCATCACCCCGAGAGCGGCCTGCCGATGGTGGTGTGACAAATTCAGAGTGCGTTAACGGCAGGAAGCGCGCTATTCATCACGAAAACTGCAGCGTATAAACCGGTTTTTCACACCCCATATCGCCCTGCTAACATTCATCATCGCCAGATATGTGGTGTGAATATCCTCACACTTTACTCAGGCAAAATCCCCGCAGCATCGCCGTCTCCTTATAATGGCGCCGCCTCACAGAAGGCATAACTCATTGATGCTACGGAACAATTACAATGAAAAATATCAACAAGACCCTACTGGCCGCCGCCATCTCCCTCGGGATGCTGGCAGGCTGCAACAGCGACAACGACTCAAAGGCAGCTGATCCCATGGTTCGTTTTGCCACCTTCAACCTCTCTTTTGACCGCACTGCCGCCGGTATGCTGACCGGTGAGCTGGCGCTGACCCGCACCGAGCAGGATGCCCTGCTGGCCCGCCTCGCCGAAGGAAGCCTGAGCGGCGCCACTGAAACCAAAGCCAAGAACGTGCAGCAGATCCGCAACGTGGCGGAGATCATCCAGCGCACCCGTCCGGATGTGTTCCTGCTCAACGAGTTCGACAACGACGGCAAAGGCGAGAGCACCGCCGATCTGAAAGCCTTCAACGACAACTATCTGGCTCACGCCCAGCACGCAGAGGTGACGGCCATCAGCTATCCGGTGATGCAGAACTTCGCCACCAACACCGGCCTGATGAGCGGTTATGACCTCAATCTGGATGGCAAGGTCAACAGCGGCCCCGACGATGCCTGGGGCTTTGGCAACTACCACGGCCAGTACGCCTTTGCGGTGATGTCCAAATACCCCATCGACACCAAGCAGATCCGTACCTTCCAGAACTTCAAGTGGAAGGATATGCCGGGCGAGCAGAACCCCATCATCGATGACTGCAACAATCCCAAGCTCAAGATCCCGGCCAGCCGCCAGTGTGGTGATGCCTGGTATTCAGACGCGGCCTGGCAGCAGTACCCGCTCTCCTCCAAGAACCACGCCGATGTGCCGGTACGGATCAAGACCGAGAAGGGGGAAGAGGTGATCCACTTCCTGATCTCCCACCCGACCCCGCCGATCTTTGCCAACGCAGCGCGTCACACCGTCAAGCACAACCGCGCCGAGATCGCCTTCTGGAGTGATTACGTCAAGGGTCTCAACTACATGACCGATGACAAGGGCACCAAGGGTGGGCTGGCCAAAAACGCCAAGTTCGTCATCGCCGGCGATCTCAACGCCGATCCGCTCACCGGTGACGGCGACCTGACCGCCATTCAGGATTTGCTAAACAACCCGCTGATGAATCAGGCCATCACCAATGGCACCCTGATCCCGGTCAGCGAAGGGGGCCCGGAGTGTGTCAGCAAGGGGACCGACTGCAAACGCAACCTCACTCGCCCCAACCCGGAACGCATCACCAACTCCAGCGTGCTGCAGCTGGATCACGTCATCCCCTCCGCCAACCTCAACGCGGTCAAGAGCGGCGTCTTCTGGCCTGCCAGCTTCGAGGCCGGTTATCACCTGGTCTATGATGCGAAACTCGGCATCGCCAAGGGAGTCAGCTCGGATCACCGCATGGTGTGGGTCGATCTCAAACTCGACTAACTCTGCCATGACCCCGCTGCGGCGGGGTCTTTTATTGGCGATGGCAGCGAGTTGACCACGGCTCATTAATCCACCGCTTGGCATTGAGTTATCCATCCATAACTCATCCATAGCCGTTGAATAGGCCCTCCGATCACAGAACCGCCGCGCCAATGGTGGTAGCATGCCTCCTCTTGCCATCCGGCCGCACGGCGGATCCGGTGGCCCTCCCTCCTCCGCTTTCACTTTTTGAGGAACGATTTGATGGAACTGCTTCTGCTTAGCAACGGTAAAGCCAACGAATTTCCGGGTCTGCTCGGCTGGGCCCGCGACCGGGTGCAGAGCCTGCTGGCTCGCAAACAGGTCAAGCGCATCCTGCTCATCCCCTACGCGGTGATCCGCAGCGACTGGGATGCCCGTGCCAACGAACTTACCGAGAGCCTCGGGATCGAGACCATCAGCATTCATCACTTCGATGATCCGGTCGAGGCCGTCAATCAGGCCGACGCCATCTTTATCAGCGGTGGCAACACCTGGCGCCTCAACCAGATGTTGCATGAAAATGGCCTGATCGTGCCGATCCAGCGTGCCGTGCGCGAGCGGGGCATCCCCTATGTGGGCTGGAGCGCCGGTTGCAACGTGGCGACCCCGAGCATCCGCACCACCAACGACATGCCGGTCTGCAACGCAGCCGTACTGCCCGCGCTGGGCCTGTTCCCGCTGCAGATCAACCCGCACTATCTGGACGCCAGCATCAGCGGCCACATGGGCGAAACTCGCGACGAGCGTCTGGCCGAGTTCTGCGCCATCAACCCGAGCGAATATGTGGTGGCTCTGCGCGAAGCGAGCCTGCTGCAAATCACCGGAGAAAACGGCAGCGAACGTCTGGAGTACTGGAGTGCCCGCGAGCAGGACTTCAAGATCTTCAAACAGGGTCAGGAGCCGCAAGCCTTTATGGACGCCGCCCCGCTGGCCGAGCTGACCCCCTTCAAGGTCGGCTAAGCCAAGCAGAGCGCTTCACTACTGGCAGGCGGATAGCTCGCGAAATCGTAAAAACAAAAGAGGGATGGCTCAATGCCATCCCTCTTTTTTATCATCATCTTTCAGCTAGTTGTAGTCTGATTACTCACCCTGCAGGGTCACCAGCACCTTGCGGGCACCGCCATCGACGCGATGTTCGCCAAGCCAGATCCCCTGCCAGGTGCCAAGTGCCAGCTGACCATCACGGATCGGCAGTAGCAGGCTCACCCCGAGCAGGGAGGATTTGATGTGGGCGGGCATGTCATCCGGCCCCTCATAGGTGTGGCGATAGTAGGGGGCATCTTCCGGCGCCAGCCGGTGCAGATGGGCATCCATATCGCTGCGCACGCTGGGGTCGCAATTCTCGTTGAGGGTGAGCGAGGCGGAGGTATGTTGCAGCAGCAGGTGCGCCATGCCAATCCGGTAATCCGCCAGCATCGGCAGCTTGGCCACCAGCTCGTCCGTCACCAGATGAAAGCCCCGCGAACGGGGCTTCAGAGTCAGCAGGCACTGCTGCCACATCAGACGTACTCCATAAAGACGCGGGAGGTGAGCTTGGTGATGAGCTCGTAGGGGATGGTGCCAATCTCGTCGGCCACCCGCTCCACCGGCAGCCCCTCGCCCCACAGCACCGCCTCGTCGCCGGCCTTGTCGGTCGCGCCCGGCCCCAGATCGACGGTGCTCATATCCATGGAGACACGCCCCACCAGCGGCACGATGCGGCCGTTGATCAGCACGGAAGTGCCATTGGGCGCCATGCGCGGATAACCGTCACCGTAGCCGATGGCGATCACCCCGAGCCGGGTATCGCGCTCTGACACCCAGTTGGCGCCATAACCCACCGGCTCGCCCGCCTTGTGATCCCGCACCGCAATCAGCTGGGTCTTCAAGGTCATCACCGGCTGCAGGTCGTAATCGGCCGCCACCGTGTTGGGGAACGGGGAGACGCCATAGAGGATGACACCGGGGCGAACCCAGTCGCAGTGGGAGTCTGGCCAGGCCAGAATGCCCGCCGAGTTGGCCATGGCCCGTTCGCCCGCCAGCGGTGCGGTCAACTTGCTGAACAAATCGATCTGCTCGCGGGTAGTGGGCTGCTCCAGCTCATCGGAGCGGCTGAAGTGGGTCATGATGTTGAACGGCTGCACAACGTTCTTGCACTTGCCGAGGCGCTCGATAAAGGCGTGCATCTCGTCGGCACGTACCCCGAGGCGATGCATGCCGGTGTCGAGCTTGAGCCAGGCCACCACGGGGGCTGGCAGCTCGACCTGCTCCAGCGCTTCGAGCTGCTCCCAGGTGTGAACCGCCGTCTGCAGGTTGTTGGCCGCCAGCACCGGCAGATCGTCGGCAGAGAAGAAGCCCTCCAGCAGCACAATGGGTTTGACCACGGCGCAGGAGCGCAGCATCAGCGCCTCTTCGATACGGGCCACCGCATAGGCATCCGCATCCACCAGGGTGCGGGCGACCGGCAGCAGTCCGTGGCCATAGGCGTTGGCCTTGACCACAGCGATGATCTTGCAAGCAGGGGCGTGGCGCTTGACCACGGCGAGGTTGTGGCGCAAGGCCGCAGTATTGATTTGGGCAGTAGCCGCTTTCATGGTTTTCCCTTACGAGGGCACAAATGGTCTCCCCCTCATCGGGCCGAAGACCGCCACTCACTTATCGTCGTCGAAGGCCGGACCGGCATAATTGTCGAACCGGGAAAACAGGCTCTGACGGGCTGCCTTGCAGTGAATGGCAAGCGGGTCAGAGCGGTGGTAGCAATCCTGACCACAGGATTGCCATGATTGTTACTTATCAATAATCATCGTCAAACGCCGGACCGGCGTAGTTGTCGAACCGGGAGAACTGACCCTGGAAGGTGAGGCGCACTCTTCCGATAGGGCCGTTACGCTGCTTGCCGATGATGATCTCGGCAATCCCCTTGTCCGGGCTGTCATCGTGATAAACCTCATCACGATAGATAAACATGATCAAATCCGCATCCTGCTCGATGGAGCCCGATTCACGAAGGTCCGAGTTGACCGGGCGCTTGTCGGCCCGCTGTTCCAGGCTTCGGTTCAACTGGGATAGCGCCACCACAGGGCACTGCAGCTCTTTCGCCAAGGCCTTGAGGGAGCGGGAGATCTCGCCGATCTCCAAGGTACGGTTGTCAGAGAGCGCCGGCACCCGCATCAGCTGCAGGTAGTCCACCATGATCATGGATAGGCCACCGTGCTCGCGTGCCACCCGACGGGCACGGGAGCGTACATCGGTCGGGGTGAGGCCGGAGGCGTCATCGATATACATCTTGCCCTTCTCCAGCAGCAATCCCATGGTGGAGGAGAGGCGTGCCCAATCCTCGTCGTCGAGCTGACCGGTACGCACCTTGGTCTGGTCGATACGCCCCACAGAGGCAAGCATACGCATGATGATCTGCTCGGAGGGCATCTCCAGCGAGAAGATAAGCACCGGCTTGTCGGCGGTGAGGGCCGCATGCTCACAGAGGTTCATGGCAAAGGTGGTCTTGCCCATTGAGGGACGGGCCGCCACGATGATCAAGTCCGAACGCTGCAAACCGGCGGTCATCTTGTCCAGATCGTTGTAACCGCTCGATACCCCGGTCACCCCGTTGTGGGGGGTCTTGAACAACTCTTCAATCTTGTCGACGGTCTGCTCGAGGATGAGCTTCAGGGGCTGGGGCCCCTCGTTGGCGCTGGTGCGCTGCTCGGCAATCTTGAATACCTTGCTCTCGGCAAGATCCAGCAGATCGCCGGAGGTACGGCCTTGCGGCTCGTAGCCCGCTTCGACTATCTCGTTGGCGACCGAGATCATCTCCCGTACGACCGCCCGCTCGCGCACGATTTCGGCGTAGGCGTTGATGTTGGCGGCACTCGGGGTGTTCTTGGCGATCTCCACCAGATAGGCGAAGCCACCCGCCTCTTCCAGCTGTTCGGAGCGCTCCAGCTCCTCCTGCAGGGTGATGAGGTCAATGGGGTTGCCCGCGTTGGAGAGGCGGGTCATGGCCTGGAAGATCAACCGGTGCGGACGGCTGTAGAAATCCTGATCGATAACCCGTTCGGCAACCCGATCCCAGGCATCGTTATCCAGCATCAGGCCGCCCAGTACGGACTGTTCGGCCTCAAAAGAGTGGGGAGGAACTTTCAGCTGTTGTGTCTTGGCGTCTTTTTTCGCCGTCACTTGCTCTGCCATACACATAAAAACCGCAGCGGGAAGGGGACGGGAATTTTACAAAAGAAAGCCAACTACGGCGAGCCCTATCTGGCGGCTCATACCATCATAAAGGGCCAAACCAGAGTCTGCTCTACCTTGACCATTTTGATTTTGCTTCGCATTTTGCGCTCCTTGCGACTCAATCTTCTGCTTTTCATCCGGTTTACTCCTCTTGTTTGACGCCGCATCGCGGCAACCTCGTTCATGAATAATTCATGCCAGAGGTGATATTGGTGAATACAAGCTGCGACACAATTAGGGACAGGCAGCCTGCCATGCGCCTTGCTGAGCTTGCCAAAGCGGAGCATGCCCCACCCACAGACGAGAGTGAAAAGAGTCAAAATGAAAAAGATGCTGACCCTGTTTGCCGTGATCCTGGCCATTGGCCTGGGGGCACCTCACGCCGAAGCCAAGAAATTTGGCGGCGGCAAATCCTTTGGTAAAAGTTACAAAACTGCGCCGGCCCAGCCTGCGGCCAAACCGGTCGACAACAAGAATCCGACACTGAATGCCCAGACTCCGCCGAAAAAGAGCGGCATGATGGGTGGCCTGCTGGGCGGCCTGCTGGCTGGCGGCCTGTTTGCCTACCTGCTGGGCAGCGGTGCCTTTGAAGGTCTGCAAGGAATGGACTTCCTGCTGATCGCCCTGCTGGCGCTGGGTGCCGTCTTCCTGATCCGTACCCTGCGCAAGGGCAAGGTCGCGACGCCACAGCCACAACAGGCGGCCTATGCGGGCTATCAGCCACCGCAATCCGCGGCCCCGCAGCAATTTGAACAGAGCAACAGCGCACCGCAAGCCACCGGCTTTGCCGACAGCGACGTGCCGTTCCGCCTGCCGCCAGGCTTTGACATGAACAGCTTCCTGGCCGGTGCCCGTGATCACTATCGCACCCTGCAAGAGGCATGGAACAAGAACGATCTGGAAAAGGTGCGCGAGTACGTCAGCCCCGAGCTGTTTGAGCAGCTCAAAGCCGAGCGCGCCGAACTGACTGGCGACCAGCACACAGAAGTAATGTATGTCGACACCCAGCTGGTACGTGCTGACTATGGCAGCGACTGGGCCCAGGTGAGCGTGCGCTTCAGCGGCCGCTACATGGACCGTCAGGAGCAGGTCGAAGAAGACATCAAAGAGGTGTGGCACCTCGAGCGCGATCTGGCCAAGAACAATGCCCCCTGGCATATCGTCGGGATCGAGCAGCTGTAAGGCTTCGCGCCTATCAGTTAGTCACTAGGCAATAGCCAGTCAGTTAAGCCTGACTGGCTATTTTTTTATGGGGCACAACGAGACCAAATAGAGACTGACGCTGGCTCGTTATAGCTGTTGGGGCATGAAGTAACTTGGTCATATTGTGCTGATGAAGACACCGATTTGATGACTCGTTTGCAGATGACGTTTGCGCTCCGCACAAAAGCCCCATCGCGGAACCGAGAGGGAATAATGTTGAGCATTAACCAAAAATAAGCAGCCCTGTTAGCTTGGGAAAAGCCGCGAGCCTATTTGACAGACATAAAAAATCCGAAGCCAGAACAACCGGCTTCGGATTTCATCATCCAAGGAGGAGCAATTAATGAGCATTAATTGCTCGGTATGACTCCTACGGCAGATTTCTTATCATCGGCATGGCCGTGATCAGTGGTGATGGCCCTTGCCACCACAACCGCCGCCACCGCAGCAGCCGCCGTGACCATGGTCATCACCGTGGTCGTGGCCATGATCGTGACCGTGGCCAGCACCGCCGCAGCAACCGCCCTGGCCGTGATCTTCATCGTGGTCGTGACCATGACCGCCACAGCAGCCGCCGTGATCGTGGTCATGACCGTGATCGTGACCGCAACCACCGGCACCGTGAACGTGTCCGTGAGCCAGCTCTTCGGCAGTGGCGGCACGCACGTCCTTGATCTCGACCTTGAAGCCCAGAGTCACGCCAGCCAGCGGATGGTTGCCATCTACCTTGACGAACTCTTCAGACACTTCAACAACGGTTACCGGACGGTGGCCATCGTCGGTTTCAGCCACAAAAGTATCCCCTTCGGAAACTTCCATGCCGTCGAACAGCTCGCCCGGTACTTCTTGTACCAGGGTCTCATCATATTCGCCGTAGGCCTGGCTCGGTGCCAGAGTCACTTCGAAGGCTTCACCTACCGCGCGACCTTCCAGCTCGGCTTCCAGGCCTGAGACCAGGTAACGGGTGCCGTGCAGATAGACCAGCGGCTCTTTGCCGACAGTGCTGTCGATGACTTCACCGTGCTCGTCGGTGACTGTGTATTCCAGCGTAACCACGCTCAGAGGAGCTACTTTCATGTCAGGATCCTGCGGATAGAAAAAAACGGGCTCAGAATACCCTAAAAAGCGGGCCGCGCATATGCCGTGCGGCGCCACTGAGTGACGAAAAAAACGGCAACAGCGTCAGCAAGGAGACCCGCATTCCACCCGCCGTTGCCTTATCAGGGGCGAAACACCCCGATCACCTCTTCCGCCTCGCGAGTCTGCTTGTCGACCTCGGCGGGTGTTTGTACCTGGGTATCGCCACAGGCGACGCAGGTCACCTTCTCGACTCCATGCTCCAGATACAGCATCATGTTGTCCAATTTGCCGCACGCCGGGCAGACAGCACCGGCAATGAAGCGTTTTTTACGTCTGGTTTCCATATTTGTTACCTCCAGGCAGCATCATATCAGGGTTTTTACATGCATCACGCCATCGAGTATCACCATTTTTCCTGCCAGGGCCTGCACGCTGGCAACCGCAAACGAACTCCGGTCGGGCAGCTGTTGCGGATCACCCGGGGCGCCGCGCTGCTGAGACTGGGCCAACATGAGCTGTTGCTGCCGGCAGGAAGCAGCTTCTGGCTATGCGCCGATGCCCTTGCGGCCTTCAGCCCCCTCAGCGGTTGCGAGTACGATCAGCTGAGCGTCTCTTTGCGCGTGGCTCAGCCGCAGCAGGCTGGCTGGCTGCAGGCCACCCCGCTGCTCGATACCCTGCTCGACTCTCTGGCCCGGTGGCAACGTCCGAAAGAGTGGCAAGGAGCCTATGGTCAGCGACTGCAGGTGATCTTGGATGAACTGCAACAGTGCGCCATCAACCAGCAGGGTCACGGTGAGCTGCAAGCCTGCTGGCAAGCGCTGGCCAATGGCCAGCAGGAGTCTCTGCAACAGTGGGCACAACAAGCCCATGCGCCGGTGGAAGGGAGTGAATTGCAACAACAGTGGCGAATGCTGCAAGCGCTCAGATTGCTCAAGGGCGGCAGCAAGCCCGCACAGGTGGCCAGCAAGCTGGGTTATGCCGATGAGGCCGCATTGCAAGCTGCCTGCCAACAGTGGGACGTTGGCGAAGATGGTGATCAATAACCGGACGCCGATGTGAGTGCGCCAACGAAATTGGCTGAATGAGTCCAGTTTTTTGCCAGATGGTCGTTAACAAGGAAGGGCCATTCCCCCCGTAATCCTTTATGCTAGAGGCCTGAAGTGACTGCCAACGTTTCGACCAACAGGACATCTGCCATGACGAGCAAAGCCAATCAATCCCAAGGCATGTTGCTGTTTCACCTTTCAGCCAAACAATCCTTTGCCATCGGTACCCTCAAGGTGAAGGAGATAGTGCCCTACACCCAGCTGACGGCAATGCCGCACTCGCACCCGACCGTGTTGGGGGCCGCCAATATGCGCGGCTCCACCATCCCGGTGATCGACATGGCGATGGCGGTGGGCTATCGCCCCATCAGCAAGGAGGAGATGCCCCACTGCTTCATCATCATTACCGACTGCCGCCGCACCCTGGTGGGCTTTCTGGTGCGGGGCATCGACAAGATCACCGAGTGCAACTGGCGCGATATCGAATCGCCCCCCGCCTCTCTCGGTCACAATGTGTTCGTAACCGGCGTGACCCGGGTCAATGACCAGCTGATCCAGCTGCTGGATGTGGAGCTGATCCTCTCCCGGGTCTATCCGGACGATCCGAGCCACCTCTATCCGGTGCTGACCGATGTGCAGCGGGAACGGATCAAGCCGATGCGGATCCTGCTGGTTGATGACTCTTCGGTCGCCCGCCGTCAGCTGATGGCCGCGCTGGACTACATCAATATCCCCTATGAGGTCTGCACCAATGGCAAGGATGCACTGACCCTGATGCAGACTCGGGCGAGCCAGAAGACCCCGATCGACATTCTGGTGAGCGATATCGAGATGCCCGGGCTCGATGGCTACGAGCTGGCCTTCGAAGTGCAGAGCGACAGCAAACTGGCGGGGGCCTACATCATCTTGCACACCTCACTCTCCAGCGAGATCAGTGTGGAGCGAGCCCATCAGGTGGGTGCTCATGAGGCGCTGACCAAGTTCGAAGCCAATGAGCTGATCCAGGCCATGCTGCGCGGTGCCGAACATCACGATCGCCTGCTGAAATAAGCCAATGACTGGCGGGAGGAACACGCCTCCCGTCCTCCTTATCTTCGACCCAGACCGACTGACCCCATGCTGACCGAGAGCCACTTCCACGCCCCCTGGTGGGCACGCAATCCTCATCTGCAGACCATATTGCCCAAATGGCTGCGCCGCCCCCCTGCCCGTTTTGTGGCGGAGCGGTTTGAGCTGCAGGATGGGGACTTTGTCGACCTCGCCTGGAGCGGGGAAGTCAGCCTTGATGAACGGCCGCTGATAGTGGTGTTTCACGGGCTGGAGGGAAGCATTCACTCCCACTACGCCAAGGGATTGTTCGCCCACCTGCAGCAAGAGGGCAGAGAGGCCGTGCTGATGCACTTTCGCGGTTGCAGTGGCGAGCCCAATCGCCACCTGCAGGCCTATCACTCCGGCGCCATCGGTGATGCGCAGGAGCTGATTGCCGAGCTGAGCCAGCGCTTTCCGGGCAAACCGCTGATCGCCATCGGCTTTTCACTGGGTGGCAATATGCTGGTCAATCTGCTGGCACGGGCCTGTCCTGCGGCATTGAAAGCGGCGGTGGTGGTCTCGGCCCCGCTGCAACTGGCGAGCTGCGCCGAGCGGGTCAATCAGGGCTTCTCGAAGGTCTATCAGAACTATCTGCTGCGCACCATGCGCCGCAACCTGCTCAACAAAATCAGCCAGCAGCAGAAAGCGAGTGAACGCTGGCAACCTCGACAAGTCGAGCAGATTGCCACCCTGCGCGATTTTGACGAGCTGGTTACCGCGCCGCTGCATGGCTTTCACAGCGCCAACCACTACTACCAGAGCTGCTCGGGACTACCGCTGCTGGCTCAAATCCCCATCCCTACCCTGATCCTGCACGCCGCCGACGATCCCTTTATGTCACACGCGGTCATTCCCCGGCCGGAGCAACTCTCGCCCACGGTGCGCTATGAGTTGAGCCAGCGCGGCGGCCATGTCGGCTTTCTGCACGGCACGCCCTGGCGGCCACGGTTTTGGCTGGATGAACGGATCAGTCGCTGGATTGCCGAACAGAGTCACTCCGCAACACAGAACTGATTGCGTCCCGACTCCTTGGCCCGATAGAGCGCCTGATCGGCCCGCTCCAGCAACTGGCTCGCCCCTTCGCCGGACACATTGCTGGCAATCCCCTGACTCACCGTCACCCAGGAGGCAACCTCGGACGCCAGATGCTCCAGCCGCAGGCTGGCCAAGCCATCTTGCAGCCGCTGCGCCACGCTGGCCGCAGCCTGACGGTCGGTATTGGGCAGCAGCAGCACAAACTCCTCTCCGCCATAGCGGGCAACCAGATCAGATGGCGTGCGTACCGCACGGTTGAGCGCTTGTGCCACCTCCTTGAGACACATATCCCCCACCTGATGGCCATAGTGGTCGTTGAAGCGCTTGAAATAGTCCACATCGATCAGGATGAGCGATAGCGGAGCACCGCTCTCCTGGCTATGGGCTAACGCGCGCTCCAGCTCGATATTGAAATGCCGCCGGTTGGCGACACCGGTCAGAGGATCTTGCTTGGCGAGCTGATCAAGTTGGCGCAGCAGCATCAGATTTTCATGCTCTCGCATGATCGCCAACTCAAACCAGCGGTGCAGCATGCGACGGCCAACCTCCAGCGCAATCACGCCAAACAGCACGCCAAGCAGGTAGATCTGGGGAAAATCGACGCGTAAAAAGAGTTCCAACCCCACACCCACCGTCATCGGGCCCAAGAGATAGCCATAAAAAACCTTGCGATCGGGATAAAACGCGATGAGCGCAGCCAGCAGGTTGAGCCGCATGATCCCGTTGGCATAGCTGACCCCTCCCCGCAGCTCCACCTGACCAATCGTGTAGATGTGCAGCGTCCAGAGTCCGCCCCATAGCACCATCACCAGCGCAGCCATCCGTAACCAGAGGCGGTCCTGCAGATGGTCACAAAACAGGCTAACAACAGGTAGCAGCAATAGCACCACCATGACCAGGGCCAGCTCACTCTGAAAGCGCCAGGGCAAGCTGTCATCACTGGCGAGCCCGACCTGGCTGTAAACCTCATAGCGTATCGAAAGAAACAACACCACCAGCCAGTTCAATAACCAGAACCACACCATGCCTCGGGCAATCGCCTCTCGACGTGCGCTGTCCAGATGCTCAGTCAGGGTTAACGGCGCGCTGCGCTGCGCTTCAGACAACATCTCTCAGACTCCGGTGAAAAGGTAAAAAGTGATTGCATTCGCGGGATTCAACACAACAATAGCCTGACGATCACCTCTTTTGCTGTGAGACCTTTAAATGATCATTCCCTGGCAAGAACTGGACGGCGACACCCTGACCAACCTGATCGAACACTTTGTGTTGCAGGAAGGAACCGAATATGGAGAGCAGGATGTCCCACTTGGCGTCAAAGTCGATGCAGTGAGAGAACAATTACAGCAAGGCAAAGCTGTCATCGTCTATAGCGAGCTGCACGAATCGGTGAATATCGTGATGAAAGACCGCTTCATCGAGCAGTCTTGACCCAACCGCAGTCCGGACCTTATAACGGAATTCCCAAGGAAGAGAGAATCCCATGTCGGCCAAGCACCCCATTATTGCCGTTACCGGTTCGTCCGGTGCCGGCACCTCCACCTCCACCAACGCCTTTCGCTCCATGTTCCATCAACTGGGATATACCGCGGCTGTGGTGGAAGGTGACAGTTTTCACCGCTACACCCGACCGGAAATGGATGTAGCGATCCGCAAGGCGCGCGAACAGGGGCGTCATATCAGCTATTTTGGCCCTGAGGCCAATGACTTCGGCCTGCTGGAGAGCTTTTTCCAGGGCTATGGGCAGGATGGCAATGGCCAGTATCGCCGCTACCTGCACAGCTTTGACGAGGCAGTGCCCTTCAACCAGATGCCCGGTACCTTCACCCCCTGGCAGCATCTGCCCAGCAATACCGATCTGCTGTTTTATGAAGGGCTGCACGGCGGCGTGGTCACTGAGGATCACAACGTAGCCCGCCACGTGGATTTTCTGATAGGTGTAGTACCCATCGTCAACCTGGAGTGGATCCAGAAGCTGATCCGCGATACCTCGGAGCGAGGGCATTCTCGCGAGGCGGTGACCGACTCCATCGTTCGCTCCATGGATGACTACATCAACTTCATCACCCCGCAGTTCTCGCGCACCCATATCAACTTCCAGCGAGTACCGACGGTGGATACCTCCAACCCCTTCAGCGCCAAGGTGATCCCGAGTCTGGACGAGAGTATGCTGGTGATCCGGTTTCGCGGTATCAAGCAGGTGGATTTCCCCTACCTGCTGTCGATGATCGATGGCTCATTCATGTCGCGGATGAACACCATAGTGGTGCCGGGCGGCAAGATGGGCTTTGCGATGGAGCTGATCCTGCGCCCGCTCATCCAGCAATTGATCGAAACCGGCAAAATAACCTGATTCAAAGGAGTTCACGATGCGGCTTGCTTATCTCTCTGTGGCACTGCTCGCCCTGCTTGGCGGTTGCAGCAGCGGGCCGGCGGCCCCCACGCTGGAGTCCGGCACCATGCTGGTTCGCCCGATGGGCAACTGGACCTATGGTGCAACCCCGCGCTACGCCCTGGCCGAACAGTATCAATTTGCCGGTGAGTTGGCGGAAGGGTGGCTGGAGCCGATGCAGCAGGCGGTAAGCCGGGAGCTCAATGGCAAGGGGTGGCAGAGTGCACCGCTCGACGAGGCGGATCTGTGGGTCGCCATCGGCGTCGCGGGCGGCAAGGATATGAGTGACGGCGAGATTTTCGCCCGTCTTGGCATGACACCCGGGGTATATGCCTCAGCCAACCAGCGCAAAGGGTCGCTGGCCATCGTGCTGCTCGATCGCAAAACCCAGAAAGCGGTCTGGAGCAGCATCATTCAGCTGACCAGCGACGTGAGCATTGCAGACAGCCAGCGTCAGGCACTCAGCCAGCAGCTCGCGGCCGAGCTGCTCAATCGCGTCCCCACCAACTAGCGCTTGTTTAGTGATAACGGATGGATAGAAAAACGGCTTGCCTCCCGGCAAGCCGTTTTTTGTGGTCTCAACCTCTTGACCCAATCCGGCCTAGGCCAGACCGGGGCACAAAGCTGCACACCTTCAGCTATCTGTGGTCACTTATTTAAGCGTACAGGTCAGCAGTGTGACCCCTTTCTGGGTGAGGAGGGCTTGTTTGTCCTGATTCCAGAAAGTGGTGACGCTGTCGGAATATTTGGCGCCAGATTCAGACTCAACGCGCGCCAGCTTGTGGTAAACCCCGGCATAGGGGAACTGCACCATGTCAGCCTGGGCATCATAGGTAACGGCCAGCATCTCTTCGCCACACTGGTATTGGCTGTATTGATACTGGGTAGGTTGCGGGCTGCTGCACGCCGCCAGGCCCAAAAGGGGAAGCAGAGCGATCAATTTTTTCATTGCACTTTCCTTATGTAATGGCTTTATGTCATGGCCTTGTGCAGTGGCCTTACGTAACGGCCTTATGCCAGGGTACCAACGAAACTATCGTTATCAAGCTTCAACAATTTGATAACTATGGGTAATTTGTACCGCTTTTTCCAACATCAGGGAAACAGAACAATATTTTTCCATCGACAGCTCGACCGCTCTGGCCACCTGCTTCTCCGCCAATCCCTTGCCTGTCACCACGAAGTGCAGATTAATCTTCTCGAAAACCCGGGGCACGCTATCGACCCGTTCGCCACTGACATCGACATGGCATGCGGTCACCGACTGGCGCGCTTTTTCGAGGATGGAGACCACATCAATGGAGCTGCAGCCACCGACCGCCAGCAGGATCATCTCCATCGGGCTGGCCCCCTCACCGGGGTTGGCACCATCCAGGATCACCTTGTGACCGGATTCACTCTCACCCACAAACTTCATCCCTTCCACCCAGCTGACCTTGGCTTTCATCTCGCACTCTCTCCTGTTAATCATGATGATGGATCCCTAGCATAACCCAGTCGCTTATCTCTGCCGAACAGGGGGAGTTGGGATGGAAATAGATCAAAATCAACATCTCCGACCTCTATCTTCCCTAGAATGGCCGAAGCGGCGCAGCAGGCATTACTCAAAGGGCTCTGTCAAAAGCCCGCAAAGCCTTGTCAGCACAGGCAAAGGCTCTTATCCTACTGCGACCAATACAAGGAATGGCAAGATTGGCAGCTTGCCCGGACGCACAAGTCCATAAAAAGACACTACAGAGGAATTCTCATGGTCATTGGCAAACCGCAAAGCGATCCCACCCTGGAATGGTTCTTGTCGCACTGCCACATTCATAAGTATCCCGCCAAGAGCACCCTGATCCATGCGGGTGAAAAAGCGGAGACCCTCTACTACATCGTCAAGGGCACTGTGGCCGTCTTGATCAAGGACGATGAGGGCAAAGAGATGATCCTCTCCTATCTGAACCAGGGCGATTTCCTGGGCGAGATGGGGATGTTCGAGGAGAACGAGAATCCCGAGCGCTCCGCTTGGGTTCGCGCCAAAGGCTCTTGCGAAGTGGCAGAGATCTCCTACAAGAAGTTCCGCCAGCTGATCCAGGTCAACCCGGACATTCTGATGCGTCTCTCTGGCCAGATGGCCAAGCGCCTGCAACACACCAGCCAGAAAGTGGGTAACCTCGCCTTCCTGGATGTGACCGGCCGGATCGCCCAGACTCTGCTCAACCTGGCCAAACAGCCGGATGCCATGACCCACCCGGATGGCATGCAGATCAAGATCACCCGTCAGGAGATAGGCCAGATCGTCGGCTGCTCCCGTGAAACCGTGGGCCGCATCCTGAAGATGCTGGAAGAGCAGGAGCTCATCTCTGCTCACGGCAAGACCATTGTGGTATTTGGCACTCGCTGATAACCCATCCGCAGGCCTGACTGAGGCCTTGGGATAAAAAAGGCTGCTACGGCAGCCTTTTTTGATCCTCTCCCCTATAATCCCGAACGCCCTTCACTGTTCCGGCATTCGCCCAGAGAGTTACTATGCATCTTCAATGTCCCCGCTGCCGCAGTCCGCTCCATTTTCATGAAGCCTCCCAGGGGCGTTATTGCGACAACAAGCATCACTTCGATCCGGCACCGGAAGGTTATCTGGATCTCATCCCCGGCAAGAAAAACCCCAAAGACAGCGACAGCCGGGCCCTGATGCGCGCCAAGCACCATTTCCTGGAGGCCGGCCACCAACTGCCGCTGGTTGAGGCCATGGCCGGCCTGCTCGCTCCGCTGGCCCCACAAGAGCTGATCCATCTTGGGTGCGGTGAAGGCTACTACTGCCGCGCGCTGGCAGAGCGCCTGCCCGGCTGGCAGTTTGCTGGGGTTGATATCGCCAAGAACACCATCTTTGCCGCCAAAAAAGCACAGCCGGACGGCCAGTTTGTCATTGCCGATCCCGCTCGCGCGCCGTTGCAACCGGGCTCGGTACAGGTGCTGCTGGTCAACGATCTCAAGGTCAAGACCGAGCAGCTGGTCAGCTGGTTGGCCCCCGGTGGCTATCTGCTCTATCTGCAGCCAGGCCCGCGCCATCAGTGGCAATTGCGGGTCAGCCTCAACCCGGTGAGCATGGAACACCCCCTCAGCTGGCCAACCCTCGGTGGCCTCAATCCGGTGGCTCAACAGCGCTGCCAGTTCAGCCTCACCATGGATCAGGCCATGCGCAGCTTTATTCTGGAGACCAGCCGTCTTGGCTGGCGGGCAACCGGTGAGCAGCGTCACGCTTTCGCTCAACAGGGCCCGAATGAACTGGAACAGGATCTGCTGCTGACCCTGTGGCAAAAGCCCCTCTGATCATTGGGGGGAGCCTTGTAAGGCTCCTCCCGTTTTTTCCCCGCCCCCATTCTCCCCTGCGTGATCTAGCTCACAACTTGAGCCATCGACCTTGTTGCTCAGAACAGTCTTGATGTCAAAAAAGTCACTAGAAAATAATTCATTGAATTTAATCTCTTTTTATCTTGTCAAAAACCGTCACATCCAGTCTTGATAACGACCTCGCCACCTCAATTAAACAACGATGGATTCAGCCCCAGTCAAGGTTGGGGCGCCTACCGTGTGGCTATCGGACTATTTCCGATTTCACAGAACCGACAACAAGTTCGGAAGTGTTTACATCAGAGGAATAACGCATATGAAGAAGTCTGCACTGACTATTGCCATCTCCAGCCTGCTGCTGGCGAGCGGCGCCCATGCTGCTACCGTTTACAACCAGAACGATACCAAGCTGGAGATCGGTGGCCGTGCTCAGGGCATGTACTACGGCACTGACGACAAAGGCTCCGAAGGAGACCAGAGCTATTTCCGTGTAAACATGCGCGGTGAAACCAAGATCGCCCCCGAAATGAAGGCGTTCGGCTTTGCCGAGTACAACGTGCCGACTTCCGGTTCTGACAACGACGAGCTGCGTTATGCCTATGCCGGCATCAAGCACGATCGTTTCGGCGCATTCAGCTACGGTCGTCAGGATGGTCTGTTCCGCATCGTGAACGACTACACCGACGTACTGCCCGAGTGGGGCGGTGACGGCCTGGGTAAAGGCACCGAAGTATTCGGTACCGGCCGTACCAACGGTCTGGCCCAGTACCTGTACACCTACAATGGCCTGACCCTGGGTGCCCAGTTCACCGGCAACAATGATCCGCAGAATGCCGATCGCTCCAACTTCAACACCAATGGCACAACTTGGAACAAGAAAGGTTCCAAAGAAGGTTTTGCTGTAGCTGCCTCCTATGACTTCGATATGGGTCTGGGCCTGTCAGCTGCCTACAACCAGGCTGGCAAGACCGATGAACAAGCTCAATTCGCTGCCTTCGGTGGCGACAAGGATGCCAAGCTGATGGGCTTTGGTGCCAAGTACGCTGTAGGTGACCTCTACCTGGCTGCCACCTATGCGCACGGCGAGAACCACCTGTATATCGGGAATGGCTTCAACGGCTACGCCGAGAAGCACGACGGTTACGAAGCTGTAGCCCAGTACACCATCGGCAAGTTCAAGCCTTCTCTGGCCTACCTGCGCACTGACGTGAAAGATACCGCTCACGGTATCGATGACACCTACACCGAGTACGTATCTATCGGTGCCTGGTACAACTTCACCGACAACTTCAACGCCTACGTTGACTACAAGGTCAACCTGCTGGATTCCGTTGCTGACTCTACCAGCAAGCTGGGCCAGAACACTGACGACGTAGTCGGTGTGGCTCTGCAGTACAACTTCTAAGTAATTGGAAGTCAGTTATACCCTGTGATACCAATGTCTACTGTTTGAATTACTTCCGGCCGCTCTGCGGCCGGTTTTTTTATTGCGCCTTTTCAGCACCTTGCATATAACTATCGAGCGGATTGATGGCAATATCCGCGTCGTTAACAGGGAGTGACAAGGAGATATTCACGGATGAGACAAGCGCGCGGGAACATAGACTGGCAACGCGGATGGCTGCTGTTGCCACTGCTGTTGATATCGCTCATCTGGAGCAGTACGGCAGATGCCAGCTGGGATCAGAGCCTCTATCGTCAACTGGGTCTGGCAGGCAAGCTGGATAAACAGACCTTTCGTCAGGCCCTCAACAGTTATCAAACCGTGCGCCACAAACGCAAACCCATTCTCACCATCATCGATTACAGCAAGCCATCCACCCAGCGCAGGCTGTTTGTCATCGATATGAAACGCCACAAGCTGCTCTATCACACCTGGGTCAGTCATGGCCGGAACTCAGGTGAACTGGCCGCAAAACGCTTTTCCAACCAGCTCAACTCCCGCCAAAGTTCCCTCGGCGTCTATCGCACCGCAGAAACCTATCTGGGCAAGCATGGCTACTCCCTGCGGCTGGACGGGCTCAGCCCCGGCAAGAACAGCAATGCCCGCAAGCGTGCCATCGTGGTACATGGCGCCGCCTATGCCAGCCCGACTCATCTGCGCAAATATGACAAGCTGGGCCGCAGCTGGGGTTGCCCCGCCCTGCCCAAGGAGCAGGCCAGAGCCATCATAGATACCATCAAGGGGGGGAGTGTCATCTACGCCCACGGCTAGCGGGCACAACACCAAAAAACGCAAGGCCAGCAATCGCTGGCCTTGTTTGTTACGCTTTTCACACTAAACGTGGCGCGTTATTGGCGCACCACCAGTACCGGACAGGGTGCATGACGCACCACAGACTCGGCGACACTGCCTACCAGCAGATGGCTGATACCGGAGCGACCGTGGCTGCCCATCACGATCAGCTCAACCTCATCCTCCTTGGCCTGAATGACAATTTCATCGGCGGCACGGCCAAAGCGAATATCAAAGGTGGCCGGGATCGGCAGGGTGGCAACCAGCTCTTTGAGCTGGGTTCTGGCCTGACGCTCCATCTCGTGGGTGATCTCGATGGCCGTCATATGAAGGATCTTGTAACTGTCAAAACCGTGCAGTTGATCAACCACGTGGATCAGCTTGAGCTGGGCCTGATGGCTCTGCGCCATGAAAACGGCATAGTCGAGTACCGCGCGAGACATTTGGGAAAAATCGACTGGACAGAGCAGAGTCTTGATCGATGGCATAATGCAGTCTCCTCTACTGATTGGGGTGCTATTGAATCTTTACTCGATCATAACGATCCGACCGTAAATAACCCTCGACCCTGTCGCAAAATGGAGATGCGGGATGTTTTCTCCGCCCGCCGCGATCAATGCATGGTATAAATCAGGTGATAAATGCTCTCCTCACCCCTGCGAGGATATTGCTGACCATGCTGCGCATCGGTTGTTTGCTGCTTTGCTCTCTGTGTGCGATCACCCACGCTCGCACAGCTGATATTCACGTCTATTGCGATGGCTGGCCCGGTTTCTGCCAACCGGATGGCCGCGGTATCTATCTCGATCTGGTGCGAACCATCTACCAACCCCACGGCTATCAGATCGTGCCCCATATCGTGCCTTACAAACGCGCCGTTGCCATGGTAGCCAAGCAAGAGGGGGATATGGCGATGAGTGTCTATCGGGACGAGCTCAAGGGAGTCAAACAGCCCCACCAGCCAGCCTCCGCAGATGATGTGACCGTCTTCATGCTCAAGCAGTGGCAGCCACAATGGCGGGGAGAGCGCAGTCTGGAGGGAGAGACCGTGCTCTGGCGGCGAGGATGGGTGCTGGATAAATATCTTCCGGTCACCATGCGGTGGCACGAGATCGACAACCATGAGATGGCCCTGCAGCTGATTGGCAAGGGGCGCTATCGCTATTACCTGACCGCTGGCGTGCTCCATGCAGCCGATGAGACCCCGGCCAATATGTACCGCACCATTTTGCGCTGGATCCCGACTTACCCCATTTTTGCCGATACCGAGCAGGGCGACCGGCTACTGCAGCTGTGGGATCAGGAGATGGTGAATCTGATCCGTCGCGGCACGCTGGCCGAGATATATCGCCATTATCACCTCTATGACTACTATCGCGACTTTCTCGAGGAGCAGGCGGTCAAGGTCGGCGAAAACTGATCCCACCATAGGGGAAAGAGAAGGATGCCGCAGCCCCGTCAACAGCGGCCACCGCCAGCAACCTGCCCATAAGCAACACCGTCTCCATTGTGGTTTGAGTCACCGTTGCCACACCACAACTCAGGGTTGCCGGAACCCCTTCGCCAAGCGGTCATAGAGGATCACATTGACCGAGGCGGCCAGATTCATGCAGCCCTGAGTCGGCACATAGACCACATCTTTCACCGCGCCATAGAGGGCGGGATCGAGCGTGCCATCCTCCGGCCCGAAGATATAAAAAGCCCGTTCCGGATGGACATAGTCGGGGAGCGGCGTAGCGCCGTCGATCAAATCGACCACCACGGGCACACATCCCTGCGGGATAAACGCCATCAGATCATCCACCCCGAGCAGCGGGATCTTCTCCACCATCTGCTTGGTATCAGTGGCAAAGCGGCGCGCCAGCTCGAAGCGGTTGCCGGTGTAGTAGACCTCATCCACCCCGTAGCAGCCCGCAGCCCGCATCACTGAGCCGACATTTTCCGGAGACTTGGGATTGACCAGCCCCACGCAGCAGAATGCACTCTTTTCCATCATCTCTCCTCATCTTGCGGCGGCCATTATAAGCCGTTGCAGGGCCACCGACCCGTTAAAAGTCCCCTCCCCGGCTAAACCGCTTGCCAACCCAGCTTTGAATGTCGATTTTTTGTGCGCAAGCCGACAAATTTTGTACAAGCAGATAGCCAGCAAACGTTTCCCAGCAATAATGGACAAACGTTTGTAAATGGATGTTTGTCTATGACTGAGCGTGAACAAGAGATCCTCGCCCTGCTGCGTCAGGACCCCATGATTGCCCAGCAGGAGCTGGCCGATCGCCTCGGCATCAGCCGCTCTGCGCTGGCCAGCCACATCTCAAGCCTGATCCGGCAGGGGTATGTGCAAGGCAGAGGCTATGTACTGCGAGAGGGTCCCTACGTAGTGGTGATCGGCGGTGCCAATATGGATATTTGCGGCACCAGCCACGACAACCTGCTGCTCGGCGACTCCAACCCGGGCAAGGTGCGCACCTCGGCCGGTGGTGTCGGCCGCAATATCGCCGAGAATCTGGCGCGGCTCGGCAGCGACACCCGGCTGCTGACAGCGGTCGGCAACGACCAGTATGGTCACCATCTATTGGAAGTGAGCCAGCGGGCTGGCGTCGATGTGCGCCAGACTCTGGTGCTCGATGGCCACGCAACCTCCTGTTATCTCAGCCTGCATGATGGCAGCGGCGAAATGAGCTGCGCCATCAATGACATGGCCATCATAGAGCAGCTCACCCCTGCCCGCCTGACCCCCCTCGCAGGCTTTCTCGGCGGTGCCCGGCTTTGGGTGCTCGACACCAATCTGGCCATTCACACCCTCGACTGGCTGTTCGAGCGGCAAGGTGAGCACGCCATCTTTGTCGATACCGTTTCGGTGGCCAAGGTGGAGAAGATCCGCCCCTGGCTCGGCAAGATCCACACCCTCAAACCCAATCGCAGTGAAGCCGAGCAGCTGTGCGGAATGACCATCGCCGGGCCCGAAACCTGGCCCATGGTGGCCGCCTGGTTCCACCGCGCCGGGGTCAAGCGGCTGTTCCTCAGTCTGGGTGAACAGGGGATCTTCTACAGCGATGGCGAGCAGCAGGGCCACCTGCCGGTGCTGGGCAGTCCGGTACTCAACGTCACCGGCGGCGGGGATGCCTTTATGGCTGGCCTCGCCCACGCCTGGCTGCAACAGCTCGACATTGCCCAAACCACCCGCTTTGCCCTGGGCTGCGCCGCCCTCACCGTCAATTGTTCCGATACCGTTTTTTCCGGTCTGAGCAAGACCGCCGTTGACCGCATACTGGAGGAGTACTCATGCTGAACGCTTACCTCGATATCCAACCGGAAGTGGCTGCCGCGCTGGCTGCTGGCAAACCGGTCGTTGCCCTCGAATCCACCATCATCTCCCATGGCATGCCCTATCCGCAGAACGTGGAGACGGCCCGTCAGGTGGAGCAGGTAGTGCGCGATAACAGCGCCATTCCGGCGACCATCGCCATCCTCGACGGCCGCCTCAAAGTGGGTCTCGATGCCGGTGCGCTGGAAGCGCTGGGCCGGGCTGGCCACGACGTGACCAAGTGCAGCCGCCGCGACATTCCGTTCGTGCTGGCGCGCAAGGGGATGGGGGCCACCACGGTCGCCTCCACCATGATCATCGCCGCCATGGCGGGGATCCGGGTCTTTGCCACCGGTGGTATCGGCGGGGTACATCGCGGCGCGCAGGAGACCTTCGATATCTCGGCCGACCTGCAGGAGCTGGCCCAAACGCCGGTGGCCGTAGTCTGTGCCGGTGCCAAGTCGATCCTCGATATCGGGCTGACCTTGGAGTATCTGGAGACCCAGGGCGTGCCGGTGATCGGCTATCAAACCGAGGAGCTGCCCGCCTTCTACACCCGCGAGAGCGGCTTCAAGGTCGACTACCGACTGGAGAGTCCAGCAGCCATCGCCGAGGCGCTTCGCCTCAAGTGGGAGCTGGGACTGGCGGGCGGCGCCGTGGTGGCCAACCCCATCCCGACCGCACACGCCATGCCGAAAGCCGATATCGACGCAGCCATTGCCCGGGCGCTCCATGAAGCGGACGAGCAGGGGATCAAGGGCAAGGCATCTACCCCCTTCCTGCTGGCACGCGTCTGCGAGCTGACTGGCGGCAACTCGCTCGCCGCCAACATCCAGCTGGTACTGAACAACGCGGCACTTGGCGCCCGCATCGCCGCCAGCCTCTGATCGCTCGCCGATACCTCGCCATGTAAAAGAGGGCCTCGCGGCCCTCTTGTTGTTTTTGCTATCTGCAGCGCTATTGCAACGCTGTGTTATTGCAGTACCACGCGCCCATTGAGCGGTTGCACCGGCCGGTTGTTGGGGTGGTGCATCACCGCCTTGAAGGCGTCGATCTGGGCCTGACTGACCTCGACTGGCTGCTTCATCACCAGCCAGCGCACTCCTTCCGAGCAGGGAGGCGTAGTAAGGGAACCGCTGAAGCGATAGTAGTCACGATTCTCGGGCAGCAGTTGCTCAGCAGAGAGCGGCGCCTTGAGGGCCAGGATCACCCCCACCTTGGCCGGTAGTTCACCCCAGGCAGCCGCCAATGCCGGATTGGCCTTGCCAGCCTCGAACATCACCGCCACCACGGCGATCTCTCCCTTGTCACTGACGTGCACCAGATGCCCTTCCAGCGGATAGGATTTGCCCTCGATGAGGTTTTCACTCGGGGCGTGGAAGTGGAACTGCTTGAGTTCAAACGTGGTGCCATCGAGTTGCAAGGTGCTACCCGGGGCATAACCGACCTGCACGGTGTGACCGTTGTTGACCACTGTGTTGCCACCCGCCTGATAGTGGAGTACCAGCGGGGCCAGTTTGGCCTCGACCAATCCGCTCAGGTCAACCGGTGACTGATTGCTGCCCGCACACTGACCAAACTCCGGGGTCAGCTTGGCCCAGTGGGCTGGTCCCGCCTCACCGCTATATTCCCAATGGGGGGTGGCAGCAAACACGACAGGGCACAGCAACAGGGAGCAGGCCAACAGAGACTTTCTCATCATACATCCTTATCTTGATTGAAAAGCACGACCATCCCCTCCCCCGGATAGCGGGGCATGCAGAGATGGCATATCTGATACGCGGGATACAGAGCATCGGAGCGACTTTCTAATGGTAACGAGCACGGGTTGGTCAATCGGTTTGACCGCGGCTCAATACAGAGTCGTTTGGCAAGTATATGGTGAGGGATCGACAGAGACAGTGAAAGAGGGGGAAATTAATCAGCCTGCTATCCACTCATCGTCTGGCGGATACGGGTCAAGGTTCAGGGTGTCACGCTTTCATAACAACCATCCATAACAACCATCGCGGGAGTCCGGGCTCCCGCGATGGTTGCCGATAACGGCCATTAACGGTCGCGATTCAACGCGATCAGACGATCAAGAATCGCTTCACCATCGGCACGCAAACCGTTGTGCTCATATTCATTGGTGATCCAGGCGCGACTGTTGCCAAGGCCACGCAGAGTTTCGCGACTGTAGTCAAACTCCACATACATATCCTCGGCATAGACGGCGCAGGCTACCGGCACCTGATTGCGGGCCAGCTGGGCCGGGTCATAGAGCGCCCCCCAGTCCGCCTTGTTGGCCAGCAGATGAGCCGCCTCTTTCAGGGGCAGCAACTCGCGGTACTGCTCGAACATCCAGGGGTAAACCATCTCGCCGGTGAAGGCGAAATCCTTGCCAGGCACCCAGTTCACCGCAGGGAACTCCCCTCTGACCCGATCCGCCGCCCAGCGAGTCGCCTCCCCTTCGGCGTAGATAGCCTCGTGCAGGATGGCGAACAGCGGATTGGTATTGAATGGCTGCATGCTCTGCACCTGATAGAGAAAGGCCGGGCTCAGCTTGTCACCGATAAAGGCTTCTTCCAGCAGGTAATAGAGCTCCTCGAAGGCACCCGTGGCACCGAGATCCAGCCCTTGCTGCTGGAACTGCGCCACCGTCAGGCGCTGGCCGTTGGGCAGTCGCACATCATGCTGGTGCAGATGGTTGGCCAGCCGGTTGGCAATCCCCTGAGCATGGGGGAAGCGGGCGAAGAAGGCGCGGTTCTTGTCAGCCACCCTCAGGTAGGTGGCGCGGTAAACCTCCTCGGCACTGCGGCCAATCGGCGCAGTGCCGCCGGTGATATAGACCTCCCGCAGACTGTCGGGGAAAAGCGAGAGATAAGTCAGGCAGCAAAAACCGCCAAAGCTCTGACCAAGCAGGCTCCAGCGATGCTTGGGGCTAAGCTCCTGCCGGATGAACTCGGCATCTTGCACTATGCTGTCGGCGCGAAAATGGCTGAGATACTCCGCCTGCTCGGCTGGGGTCATTTTGGCCAGACTATGCCCGTGGATGGGGCTCGACATCCCGGTGCCACGCTGATCCAGCAGCAGCACTCTGAACTCCTGCAACGCCCGTTTGAGCCAACCACTGTTGGCTGTCGGGCGCGGCGCCCCGAATCCCGGCCCACCTTGCAGAAACAGCAGCCAGGGCAACTTCTCATCGAGCTTGTCTTTACGGCAGAGGGTACGGGCAAACAGGGTAATGCTGTCACCATCCGGCTCATCATGATCGAGGGGAACGGTAAAAAAGTGCGGCTCGCAATGAATGCCGTCCAGTACATAGCTTAAGGGGCTGTTCATCTGGGATCTCTCCGTCAGGATGGGAACATCATTGACCCCATCATATCCCCGCCCAGCCACAGGGTCACTCCGGTTTTCCAAAATGTTAACAATGGCTTAAAGGTCGAAACATCACCAGACAAGCCGCTCTTCAACGGTGCTGAATTAATTGTTTTGCGGGGGAGATTGACGCCATGGCGCCATTCAACAAAGATGGCTCGCCTGCACAGGAGTGCAGCCATTCAGGCCGACAAAATGGATAAGGGAATGTGATGAAACCGAAGTGGATCAGGGCCAGAAAAAGAGAGAAGAAGCCATGCCCTGGCAGCATGCTGCAGACCGGAATGCTGCTGTTCAGTGCCACCTGTGGCGCGACGCTCTTTTTGGCCGCATGCAACAGCAACTAGAAATGAAAAAGCCCGCTCGATTGAGCGGGCTTTTCGAATTTGGCTCCTCCTACTGGACTTGAACCAGTGACATACGGATTAACAGTCCGCCGTTCTACCGACTGAACTAAGGAGGAATTGTGGTGCCCAGAGACGGAATCGAACCGCCGACACGGGGATTTTCAATCCCCTGCTCTACCGACTGAGCTATCTGGGCAACGGCGCGCATTAAACCCTTTCCAGCGCAGAGTGTCAACCATGATGGCACGATAAAAAGCGCGTTCGCTCAACAACCGAACGAAGCGACCATTTATTATCCATTTCAGTCCTGTTTGCCATACTTGCTGGCCTCTGCACGCCCTGCAGGCTGCGGCAATATGATGGAAATTCGAGGTTCAGTGGGTCCGCCGCATTGAGCCGAATCCACTCTGCGAGTATGCTTTGCCGCAATGATACCGCCTGGAGGCAACATGAGTCTGAATATGCAAGAGTGGCGTGATGAGACCACCGAGATCGTCAACGAACTGCTGGCCGATGGCAGCAATCCCGATGCGGATTACGACATCGAGCACCATTTCGCCTGCCAGGATTTCGACCGTCTGGAAAAAGCAGCGGTTGACCTGTTCAAGGCCGGTTTTGAAGTGACCGATGCCGAAGAGATGGAGCTGGATGACGGCGCCACCATCTTCTGCTTCGATGCCACCATCGAGTGCAAGCTGAATGTCGAAGCGATCGTCGCCGATATCGCCAAGATGCTGCCCATCCTGGAAAAATATGGGGTGGATTACGATGGTTGGGGCACCTACTTCCAGGATTGATCCTGCCTCCATCGTAAAACAACAAGGCCACCTTGCGGTGGCCTTGTTGTTTCTGACGATCTCTCACGCCAGATAGCTGGCAGCAAACTCCGCCGGCGGCAGTGGGCGACTGAACAGATAGCCCTGGAGCCGATCACACCCCGCCTCGGTCAGCCACAGCTGCTGCTCGGGTGTCTCTACCCCTTCGGCCGTAATCCGGATCCCAAGCTCATGGCCCAACCCGATAACCGAACGCACGATAGCGGTGGTCGCGCTATTACTGGCGAGCCCCTGAGTGAAGCTGCGATCCAGCTTGAGGGTCGCCACCTGCAAACGCGGCAGATAGGCCAGCGAACAGTAACCGGTACCAAAGTCGTCGATGGCCAACTGAAAACCGGCGGCGATCAGGTTGTCGAGGTTGGTCTCAATCTCGTCGGCATTCTCCATCAACACCCCTTCGGTGATCTCCAGCTCCAGTTGACTGGCCTTGAGACCATGACGAGCGATGCAGGCTGAGACCCGCTCACAGAGTGCCGGATCACGAAACTGCAGCGGCGAGAGATTGATGGATAGCACCATATCCGGCTGCGCAGTTTGCCACTGCGCCAGCTGGGCACACCCCTGCTCCAGCATCAACTGACCCAGTTGACCGATGATCCCCATCTCTTCCGCCAACGGAATGAACTCATCGGGGGAGATCATCCCAAGCTCGGGATGGGGCCAGCGACAGAGCAGCTCGGCGCCGTGCAGTCTGTGAGTACGGGTACAGATGATGGGCTGATAGACGGCAACCAGCTGGGCGGACTTGATGGCGAGTGGCAACTGGGCGGCGATCAGCTGACGCCGCTTGAGCCGGGCATGCAGCTCGGGATCAAACAGGGTGCAGTACTGCTGCTGCCGTTTTCCCTGCGCCAGCGCAGCCTCGGCATGACTGAGCAACCGTTCGGCATCGCTTGCCCGCCCCTGGGCCAGCCCCAGAAACACCGGGATCTGGATGCGGTGATCTTCCACCTGATAGTGCTCCATCAACTGCTGCTGCAGATGCTGGCTCCACCCCTGCAATGGCTCGTTGAAATCTGGCAGCAGCAGGCTGAAGTCATCGGCAGCGACCCGACAGAGCAGGGAACGCGGCGGTACCAACTGCTGCAACCGCTTGGCCACCTGGCTCAGCAGGCGATCGGCAATCCGGATCCCGAAGCGATCGTTGATTTCACGAAAATGGTGCAGATCGACCAGCACCAATGTGGCACTGCGTCCCCCAAGATGGCGGCTGGTCTGCAAGAACCGGGAGAGTTTGAGCAGTCCGGTCAGACTGTCGTAGTGCTGCTCCTGCTGCAACTGCGCCTGAGTGGTGCGCAGACCAGTGATGTCACGCCCCAGCGTCAGGATCCCGAGAGAGTGACCATCACCATCGGGGACATCGACCCGGGTGATCTCCATGTGTCGCCCCTGCCCGCTGGCATCCAGCAGACAACACTCGCCATGACCCATCCCCTGCGGCGCCGCCAACCGGAACGGCAGCTGCTGGCCCAGCACCTCATCCGCCCCCTGGCCGATAAAGTCGAGGAATGCCTGATTGCACTCCAGCAACACCCCGTTGTGATCATCGAAACGGATCAGGTCAGGAATGGCATCGAGCAGAAAACGCTGCAACAACTGCTGCTTTTTGACCGTCTGTTCCAGGCTCTTGCGCTGGGCAATCTCGTTAACCACGCCAAACACTGCGCACGCCTCTCCCTGCGGGGTGTAAAGAGGCACCTTGTGCACCTCCATCCAGCAGGTATTCCCGCCCCGGTTGCAATGGAGCTGCTGATACAGCATCGGCACGCCTCCGGCAAGCAGCTGCTCATCCTCACTGCGAAAGAGATCGCCCCAGGGCATCTCTGCATCTGTCTTGCCGACAACCTCGGCAGGCGACTCCAGCTTGGCTTCACGGGCGAACTCACGATTGGCGAACAGGTAACGCCCATGACTATCCCGACAGAAGATACTCATTGGCAATTGGTCGATGATCTGCTGCAGCAGATCCGGGGTGAGCATGTTGGTCACAGGGGCGCTTATGGAGGAATTTCGAGCAAATCTATGATAGCAAACCAATTTTGTAAAGCACCCCGATCACCTCCCCATAACACCGAACGCTGGATGGTTGCTGACAGAGATTGTAGCTCCGGCGATAATAGGCGCCGGTTGGCCAATGGCCTGGTGATATGGACGAGAGAAACAAGATGAAAAAGATTATGGGGAGCGCATTGGCGCTGCTGCTGGTTGGTTGTGCTGGTGACAATAACGGCGGTGAGGAGTATCGCTACAACCCGCCAATTGCCAAGGCAACCAACAATACTCAGGAAATGGCGATCCCGGTGGATCTGGTGTGGGCTCGCGCCGAGAAGTGGTTCACCGATCACGGCCTCACCATCGAAAACAGCCAGCGTGGCTCCGGCCTGATGACTGCCAACGTCAACCAGTCAGCCGACGGGCTGGAGTGGCTGGACTGCGGTACCATGGGTTCCAAAGTTGCACTGGGCAACCCGAACCTGCAGATCAACCTGATCATCACCCAGAGCGGCAACAGCAGCGTGGCCACCGTCAACGTCAAGGGCAACACCGAGCTGTTCTTCGTTGAATCCTCAGGCGAGCGCGTACCGGCCCCGTCCATCAAGCCGGTCTGTGTCTCCCGCGGCACCCTGGAGCAGAGCCTGTTTGCCACCCTCGGCAACTGATTTCGCTTCCCTGCAAAGATAAAAAAAGCGGCAGATTACTCTGCCGCTTTTTTATTGCCCCGAGTTGGGCTTACTTGTCGATATCGAGCAAGTGGTTTTGCAACATATAGTTGATTACCTGTTCTGATGCACTAGAGGTTGAAGAATCATAAACTTGATTCGAATCCCCAGTAATGCTTTCGAACGTTGTATTCAAAAGTACGATCTCCTGACTCACAACTGAACTTCCCTCAGAAGCTCGAACCTGGATATGTACATCAGTTCCGAATTCGAACACAGAAAGCAGCTTGGTTAAATCAGCTTCCTGTTTGCTTCCATCGTGATCAAGCAAATCGGACAGATCCAGTTTATCTGATTTCACTATATCGACATCTTTGAACTGATTTATCTTGTACCAACCATTATCACCATAACCTGTGGTGGTATCTAGATGATCCACATGGAAATCCGTTATGTAGTCAATGGCGTGGGAAGGCGTATTGCCACCGACAGCGCCTTGCTCAAGACCATCTCCCTGCTGCCAAAGGAAGGTATCGGCACCATTCCCACCAGTAAGCAGGTCGCCATAGTATAGTTTACCACTGCCGCCGGGCGCAGCCCCAGAAGAGCCATGGCCATTGGTGCCACCACTCAGAATATCGTCACCAAGACCACCGGTCAGATGATCATTGCCCTTGCCTCCGTAGAGAGTAACCCCTGAGCGTGTATCGATATTCTGTTCAGTCATGGTCTGAGGAGCTCCACCATGAACACCACCCAAGGCAATATGTACTTGGCTGGTATTTAGTACTGTCAGATGATCATCACCATCGTTGCCTGCAAAGGTTCTGCCGTTATCTAATGGATCTATGGTTAGGTTCAGGGAGCCCGTTACTTTATCTCCATCAGCATCTACAAGATCGAAACTAATGATCTTGCTTTGAGCTCCATGTTGAGAGGTCTGATAAAGGTATTCACCAGTCACCAACCCTATGGTCAACTTGTCCCCATTGCCAAAGGTAACCAGTAACTGCTGGCTCTGTACATCATAACGCCCCCCCTGCTCGGCACCGCTGACAAGACGCCCATTCTCAATGGTATAGTTGTGACCATCGATACGTACCGTGCGGATGACTCCCCCATCGGCACCGCCCCCCGTACCGGGCTGACCAAAGAGATCACCACTGACACTGCGCTGAGCCGTGCCACTGATGACCTGCTCCAGCTTACTCATATCAGTCACAACGATGGCATCAGTATTCCTCTCACCCACACCATCGTAGGCAGCTAAGTCGAGAGCAGACTGACTAACTTGAGAGCCCATTCCCAAAGAATAACTTTTTATATTATTTGCCTTTAGGAAGTTAATCCACTGTTCCTCCGGCACTCCATAATTATGCCAAGGTTCTCCATCAGACAAGAAATAGCTAATATTTTGCACACCTTGACCTACCAGCTTACCGGGGTCAGCAAAAGCACTAATACTTTTTTCAATAGCCCCCATATAATTGGTTCCTCCATCGGCACGCAAGGACCAGATGTAATTCTTAGCTGCACTTACAGTCATCCAGCGCTCACCTATATCGTCGCCATCATTACTAAAAGTAACGATACGAACTTTGGTTGTGCCAAGGCCATCGTAGGTATTCAATAGAGAAAGCAAGGACTCCTTTGCGATATCGAGTCTAGTTTTAGCCGGTACGCCTGAGCCATCATCCATGGAGCCAGACACATCGACGATCAACATCAGATTGGTCTGAATACCGGCTCCTTCTATATGCGCCGTCTGAGGTGTGACCACAACCGGCCTATCATCCTCAACCTGAATAGTCAACGTACCGGTACCGGTTGCCTTCCCATCGCTGGCTTCTACACCGACATTGATCTCCAAGCGCCCTTCCACGTTGTCTGCATTGACATGATCCAGCGACTTGAACAGAGTGACGTTGTAATTGCCCTGCTTGTCGATGGTGACCGTCACGGCAGTCGGGCCGTTATTACCCACCTTGCCGGTAAGCGTCATGCCATCGGCCGACACCGTCCACTTGATGTCGGAACCACCGGAAGTGATGCGCTCTGTCGGCTCAACCAGTTTAACTGATTGGATGATATCGCCATTAGCATCACTGATTGCCAACTTGCCAGAAACCGAGGTGGCATTTGTACTATCCAGATTGGTGTCCTGACCACGGAAATCGGTGGTATCTATCAACCCGCCAGACAGCCCCTCTTCGGATACTGCAACCGATGTAGCCGTAATAACCGGAGTAGCATTGGCAGCCAATACCTCAACCGGCAAGATAACTTTGCTAACGGCACTATCCAGAACAGTACCGCTAGATGTCACTTCCTTAGCCGTTGCCTTGACAACAAGGTTGTAATGACCAGGATCATTCACTTTCAGTTGCAGGGTAGACAGACTCCAACCTGTCACATCCACCTTGTGTGTGTCGTCTTTCACGATCACAATATGGTTGGCAGCATCTTTGAGCACAGCCCCCACCGGCAATCCTTCGATCTCGACAGACAAGCGTTCAGAACCATCTCTATCTACCAACTCAGCATCGATCTTGCCCAGCTTGATGAAGCTGTCTTCATACCCCTTGTTATCGACTGCCTGAAACTTGACATTGTCGAGAACAGCCCCGTAAGAATCTCCATTTCCTGAGGCGTCCTTGGACTCAAATACCAGTCGATATGTGCCGGTCTCCGGCACCTTCAACGGAACAGGCACCCCCTTCAACCAGCCGACAGACTTAGGTGAAAAATCATACAAATCAATGCGAGATTCGGGAATTTGACGACCATTAGCATCAAGCTGCACCAAAAACACCTTCAAACCACAGCTGGAAATGTCAATATTCTGTGGTGTCGTGCGAGCACTGATATCAAAGTTCAGCTGATAGAAACGGCCTGACTCACACTGAATGTCAGTGTAGAGCTGGCTCACATTCCTGCTACTTTCGATTTCCATCACCTGGTTCGTTGTACTGGTTGCCTTATTGCCCAAATAGACGGATTCTTTACCCACCTCAATCAGTCCACTGCCATTGGCGTGCCATTGACCAATAGCACCGGCACCATTAATAGAGTTGGGGTTAATGTTATCTTTCCATCCTCCAGTACCGACCCCCACATTCTCAAAATCCATGGCAGCCAGGGAACTAAATGTCCCAACCTTCAGCGTCGGAGCATCAGCTTTCGGCGTCAGATCCACCACAACGCTTTTATCACTGGCAATAACCTGATTTCCCTTCAGTACATCAAACTTGATACTGGTGAGATCGTGACCTTTGTTACCGACGCCTTTGTCATTCCCGTAAACATCGGCACCAGACACGTTATCTTCCGGGTCAAATTTCACCTTGCCACTGTCGATATCGGCCTTGGTAAAGGTTTTGGTCTCGTTTTTACCCAACTCTTTGTACTGGTTGGTGCTTGCATCCAAATACCGGATCGTGCCGGTGCCATCCTGGTTACCGGAAATCCGGACGGTAGATGCGTTATCCGAGATCCCGAAGGACGCCCATGTCATAGTGACATCCGTATCCTCCACTCCCATCAGCATGGTTGGAGCTACGGTCGTCGGAACATTGCCATTCAGGGTCAGCACCGCTGAATTGGACACATCTCCATCGTTATCCTTGACGGTATAAGTAAACTCTTCTGTTACGGCACCAATAGCAGGCGTGTACTTGATAGAATCAACGACATAACCGTTCTGGTTACCGCTATAACCCAACACCAGATACTGGAAGGGGGTATTGGTCGAGATATTGAATGATTGCAAACCTCCATTACTGGAAGACGATACCAAGATACCGGAACCGACCAACACGCCATTCGCATCATAGGCTTTCCAACTTGCGCTACCCTGTCCGCTATTAAGCTCGTTGATACCTATCTGAGCAAAATTGGATAGCGCCTTAAGCCCAATCACCAGCGATTCACCACTACCGATATCGTTGGTACCTCCACCACTTTGAGAGACACCAATACCGGGCTTGGCATTGTTGCCGCTGGTACGAACATCCACGAGTGCCGTTGCGCTATCGGTCAGGCCAGTCAAATTCAGTGAGGTGCCATTCAGCGGCAGCGAGTTATTCTGGAAGCCATATACAGCAAAGGCAGATTTCACCGCCGGACCACCTTCGACCGCCTGCACATCGGTATCCAGCTTGCTGGTATAGGTGTAGCTACCATCAGCGCTCACGGTCAGATCACCATATTTACCCGCCACCGTTACGCTACCTGAATGGTCAAGCACCATAGCTTGACCATTCAGGCCAGTCACCGAATACACCTTAGCTGGGTTGGCACTCGAGCTATCCACTACAGTGTCGTTTGCCAGCAGACTGGCCGAACCGCTCGTCTGGACATTCAGTCCCACGGCTACACTGCCGCTATCCTTGGCCGCAATCGGGTTGGTATCCAGGATATTGATGGTATACGTCACCGTCGAACCGTCGGCCTTGGTATAGGTAAACGAGTCAGTGTCCGCAACCAAGTCAGCATGATCCCGTACCGGCGCCTGGTAAACATACTTGCCGTTCACCAGCGAGACAGTACCTCCCAAGGCTGTCGCACCTGTAAAAGCAACACCATCAGCCACGTTCAAGACATTCCCTGTCGTGCCCTCCACAACCGCTTGCAGCGACACAACAGAATCATTATCGACAATGGTGGTAGTGACTTTGGCGGCCGAGGTATCCAAGCCTTCGAAGACATCCTGGCCCGCCGCATTGAGTACTTTGCTCACGCTGACCGCAAAGTTTTCACTCCCTTCGATACGTACATCGTTCACGGTGGCAATCGTGAATTTGGCTGTTTTGCCATCCACACCGATCACCGCTTCTTTGGTTTCGACGATGTCATCACCGCTTGCGGTGGTATAGCTATACGACAGCAGAACCTTGTCACCCGGTTTGGCAGCATGGCTCAATGTGACGGTGTATTCACCAGTCAAACTCCCTTCAAAAACAGACGCAGGGCCTGACAGCAGTACAGTTGCCTTGTCGCCTTCCCCGTTGGGCTCGTCGGTCACCGTGGTGGTCACTGTCTCTTTGCCCAGCGTCAGCTTCTCGAAGTCGTCGCCACCAGATACGCCCGTCAGTTTGACGTTCAGGTCTTTCTGGCCGCCGCTGTACACGTC
>NZ_JBFOCS010000029.1:0-10403 GCF_040907905.1 Aeromonas sp. s13
CAGCGAGTAATCGCGCTGTGTCCGTTTCACACCTTGTCCCATCGAGTTCTCCATTTATTGGGGGGAAAGGTGTAAACCATATTCAGGACGGGACAAAAGAGATAAAAAAATCCCCGCCAACTGGCGGGGATTTTTATTTGGCGATCGGCAGGCGATGAATTACAGCAGGATGCCGCCGAAGAAGAAGCCCAGTGCCACGGCGATGGCGATGGTGGCGGTGCCCGGTACGAAGAAGGGGTGGTTGAAGACCGCCTTACCGATACGGGTGGAGCCGGTGTCGTCCATCTCTACCGCAGCCAGCAGGGTCGGGTAGGTCGGCAGTACGAACAGGGCGCTCACGGCTGCGAAAGAGGCAATCGCAGTCAGCGGGCTGACACCCAGTGCCAGTGCGGCAGGCATCAACGCTTTGGTGGTGGCGCCTTGTGAATAGAGCAGCATGGCAGCGAAGAACAGCACCACGGCCAGCAGCCAGGAGTACTGGTTCAGCAGGTCGCCAGCGATCAGCTGGATAGTGTCCATGTTGCCTTTCACGAAGACGTTACCCAGCCAGGCCACACCCAGTACGCAGATACAGGCGGACATACCGGACTTGAAGGTCGGCATGTTGGTGACCTGGGTGGCGTCCAGTTTGCACACCAGAGTCATGATGGTGGCTGCTGCCAGCATGATGCCCATGATGGCACCGTCACGGGGGATCGGCGGGTTGGTGATCAGGCCCACTTTACCGGAGATGGCAGTGGCATAAGCCATGACAGCAACGATGGCGGCGATGAAGATCCAGACCGACAGTTTGGCGTACGGCTTGATCTCGAGCTTGGTAGTACCACGCAGTTTGATCAGGCCCTTGGCTTTGCGCTCCAGATAGACTTCGTCCTGCTCCAGCGGCTTGCCCATCATGTTGGCAATGAAGGCGCCCAGGATACAGGCCAGGAAGGTAGAGGGGATGCAGATGGCCAGCAGGGTCAGATAATCAACACCAAACGGCTCGAGCATGCCGGAGAAGGCAACCACAGCGGCAGAGATCGGGGAAGCTGTGATGGCGATCTGGGAGGCGACAACTGCGATGGAGAGCGGACGGGATGGGCGGATCCCTTGCTCTTTGGCCACTTCAGCGATCACCGGCAGGGTGGAGAAGGCGGTATGACCGGTACCGGCCAGCATGGTCATCAGGTAGGTGACCACCGGGGCGGCGAAGGTGATGTATTTGGGGTTCTTGCGCAGCGCTTTTTCTGCCAGGAAGACCAGATAGTCCATCCCGCCAGCCAGCTGCATACAGGCGATGGCGCAGATGACGGACGCGATGATCATGATCACATCCCAAGGGATGTAGCTGACCAGTTGATCGCTCGGGATGGGCATGCCCAGACCCCACGTCAATACCAGTACCCCCAGACCACCGGCAAAGCCGATGCCGATGCTGCCTATCCGGGCCCCCAGATAGATAGCGGCGAGCACGACAAGTAACTCGATTCCAATCATAGCGATAACTCCATTTTTTAGTTTTTGGTTTTTATTTGGCAAAAAGCCAATTCCCGATCGGGCTGGGGATAAAGACCAATCGGGAACTGACTTTATGGGCCGGGAAGATCCCGGCCCACACTCGCTTATACGGCGGCTTCGCGGGTGAAACGCTTGGCTTTGTATTGCGGGTTCATCAGGTTCTCGATGGAGAGAATTTCGTCCAGCTGCTCGGCGCTCAGCAGGCCGCGCTCAAGAACGACTTCGCGGACGTTCTTGCCGGTCTGGGCACAGATCTTGCCGACGATATCCCCTTCGTGGTGGCCGATGAAGGGGTTCAGGTAGGTCACGATACCGATGGAGTTCAGCACGTGATTCATGCAGATTTCCGGGTTGGCGGTGATACCTTCCACGCACTTCTCGCGCAGGGAAATACAGGCTTTTTCCATCAGGCTCAGGGATTCGAACATTGCCTGACCAATCACCGGCTCCATGACGTTCAGCTGCAGCTGACCGGCTTCGGCGGCGAAGGTGATGGTGATGTCGTTACCGAATACCTTGAAGCAGGATTGGTTGACCACTTCCGGGATAACCGGGTTGACCTTGGCTGGCATGATGGAGGAACCCGCCTGCATTTCCGGCAGGTTGATCTCTTTCAGTGCAGTGCGCGGGCCGGAGGAGAGCAGACGCAGGTCATTACAGATCTTGGACAGCTTCATGGCCAGACGCTTGATGGCGCCGTGCAGCATGACGTAGGCGCCACAGTCTGAGGTCGCTTCGATCAGGTCTTCTGCCGGCACATAGGCACGGCCGGTGATCTCGGCCAGACGCTTGATGGCCAGAGCAGAGTACTCGGGCGGAGTGTTCAGACCGGTACCGATGGCGGTCGCGCCCAGGTTCACTTCCAGCAGCAGCTCCTGGCAACGCTTGATGGACTTGATCTCTTCACGCAGGGTCACGGCGAACGCGTGGAACTCCTGACCCAGGGTCATCGGAACCGCATCTTGCAGCTGGGTACGACCCATTTTCAGGATGTTTTTGAACTCTTTCGCTTTGGCATCGAATGCCGCGATCAGGTGCTCCAGCGCATGCAGGGTCACGTCAGTGCTGTTGACCACAGCAACGCGGAAGCCGGTCGGGTAGGCATCGTTGGTGGACTGGCACTTGTTGACGTGGTCGTTCGGGTTGATGACGTCGTAACGGCCTTTCTCCAGACCCATGATTTCCAGGGCGATGTTGGCTAGTACTTCGTTGGTGTTCATGTTGACGGAAGTGCCGGCACCACCCTGGTAAACGTCGACCGGGAACTGGTCGAAGCATTTGCCGGTGTTCAGCATCAGGTCGCAGGCTTCTACGATCTTGTCAGCAATTTCAGGACGGATGGTACCCAATTCACCGTTTGCCAGCGCAGCGGCCTTCTTGGTCAGCACCATACCGCGGACGAATTCCGGAACGTCAGAAATCTTCTGAGAGCTGATCTTGAAGTTCTCGACAGCGCGCAGGGTGTGCACACCGTAGTAGAGATCATTGGAAACTTCTTTGGTGCCCAGCAGGTCTTCTTCAATGCGGACGTTCTTGATGTCGCTCATTGTAATGCCTCAGAAATCAGATAAATGGAAAAATCCTCACCGAGTGGTCGCGAGTTCCTTGCGCACAGCTCATCCTGAAGCACCACACATCGAGTGGGGCGGTTGGGAGAGTGACCTCCCGAAAAACTAATCAATATACTACTCCAATTGAGGTATCGGTTATTAGAGGTGGATCACTAAATTTGCGACATTTTCAAATTACTTTGAGGAAAGTACACATATGTTATGAAGTTTTTATCATGATGATTTTTATAAATTTTTGTGACTTTTTGCTGGTTTTTTAGATTGCTGATGACGTAGGCGTCAGTTGACCAACTTGAAAAGAGGGGGGCCGCCCCCATTTATTCAGGGCAGAAAGTGGTGATGACGGGGTGGCAAAATCACCTCTGACCATCGTTGGATGGGCGCCACTTTTTCTCAATTTACCGGTGCTGGAGTGGATATGGGCAAGTTGTTTTTGTTGTTGGTGGGTCTGGTTGTACTGGAGCTCACCGTGATGATCGAGGTCGGCTCGGTAATCGGGGCGCTGCCGACAGTCGGCTTGCTCATACTGACTGCGGTATTGGGCTCCTCGCTGGTGCGCAGTGAAGGGATCAAGACCCTGTTCAGCTCCCAGCAAAAGATGCAGATGGGCGAGATGCCGGGCCGCGAGGTGATGGGGGGCATGATGCTGGCGTTGGCCGGTCTGCTGCTGATCATTCCGGGTTTTGTCACAGACTTCTTCGGGGTCCTGCTGCTGCAGCCCTGGCTGCGTAACAAACTGGCTGACAAGCTGATCGGCAGCAGCCAGTTCCGGATGCAGATGGGTGGCTTCCAGCGTACTCAATCGCCGTTTGGCAGCGCACCGTCCGATGATCATCTGGGGAACGCCAAGCAGGGCGGCACCACCATCGAAGGCGAATTTGAGCGTAAAGAGTAATCGACGAGATGAAAACCCGAGGCGAGTGACTGAATCAGGGTTTGCCCTGATGGCACAGCGCCTCGAAGCGGTGTCGGGCATACCACCACGCGAGGGTGCCCGCCGCCAGATTGGCCAGCAGTATTCCCAGATATATCCCCTGTTCTCCCCCCAGCTTTGCCCCCAGCCAGGCTCCTGGCAACAGAAAACCAAACAGTCGCAATCCGTTGAACAAGAACGAAATACTGGATGCTCGCACGCCATTTAGCGCCGAGGCCAGCAGCATCACCATGCCCTGAAAGCCGTAACCGATCGGCACCAGATGCAGATAGAGAATAATCAGGCGAATGACCTGCGGATGATCGCTGAACAGATTGGCGATCAGCGGGGCGAGCAGCCAGGTCAGGCCATAGATGGCGAGCTGGAACAGCAACGCAAACCTCATGCAGCTTTGCAGCGCAGCCTTGGCGCGGGCCGGATTGCCAGCGCCGCAGTTTTGCGAGATGAAAGGGGCCAGTACGGAGGCGAGGGCCATCATCACAATTAGCAACAGCGCCTCGACCCGCGACGCGGCGCCGTAAGCGGCTACCACCTCGGTACCCAGGCCCGCAAAGATCGTCATCAGCACCGCATTGGCCAGGGGATTGAGCATATTGGTAAAAGAGGCGGGGACGGCGACATGAAGCAATGCCCGCCAGTGGGTCAGCAACCGAGCCCGCGGCGAGAGACGCCACAGCAGCAAGCCCTCTCGATGACGCAGGATATAGAGGCTGACCAGCATCGCCATCAACCAAGAGATAGAGGTCGCGATGGCGGCCCCGCGGATCCCCCACTCGGGAAAGGGGCCGATACCGAAGATCAACAGAGGATCCAGTACCCCGTTGACCAGCCCGGCTACTGCCATCACCAGACTGGGGGTTTTGGTATCGCCGGTCGCCCGGATGGCGGCATTGCCCACCATGGGCAGCACCAGCATGGGGACGGTGATATACCAGATCAGCATGTAGTCATGGATGAGGGAGATAAGCTCGGCACTGGCCCCCAACAGGGTAAACAGGGGTTTGATGGTGAGAGCCCCCCCCGCGGAGAGCAGGGCTACCATGATCACCGCCAGAAACAGGCTGTCGGTGGCGAGATGGGCCGCCTCATCGTGTTTGCCCTGCCCCAGGGTATGACCGATCACCGCTGACAATCCGGCGCCCAATCCCATCGCCAGCGAGGTAACCACAAAAGTGACGGGAAAGGTAAAGCTGATGGCGGCCAGAGCTTCGGTTCCCAGCATACCGATAAAAAAGGTATCGACCAGATTGAAGGCCAGAATGGCGATGATGCCGAAGATCATGGGGCCCGTCATCTGGCGCAGTACGACCGGAATAGGGGCTGTCAGCATGGGGTTGGTGCGGGTCAAGGGCTCGTCTCTACAGCTGGCTTTGAAGGTTCTTGCATGGAAACTGGGCGGCTTGAACCGACCTTGCACCAGAGTGCGGACATGGCTGAACCATCGAAGATGTTTATAGTACGTGAAAAAATTTTTTTTGTATTTGCCCTTGAAGGGTTAGCAACTCTGCCCCACATCAGGGACATATCCGATTTGGCCTGGAACGGCCATTCCTCAAAGCAACAATGAGACTCATTTTGGGAGAGTTATCGATGAAAATTCGTCCACTGCACGACCGCGTCATCATCAAGCGCATCGAAGCTGAAGCCAAATCTGCCGGCGGTATCGTCTTGACTGGTACTGCGGCCCAGAAGTCCACCCGTGGTGAAGTGCTTGCCGTGGGGACTGGTCGCATCCTGGATAATGGCGAAGTCAAAGCGCTGGCCGTGAAGGTTGGTGACAAAGTTATCTTCAACGAAGGCTACGGTGTGAAGACCGAGAAGCTGGATGGTCAGGACGTCCTGATCCTCTCCGAAACCGACATCCTGGCGATTGTCGAAGAGTAATCCATCCTCCTTTTCCCCGAATTGATTTAAGGATTGAAGAAAAATGGCAGCTAAAGACGTTAAGTTTGGTAACGAAGCCCGCATCAAGATGCTGGAAGGCGTAAACATCCTGGCTGATGCCGTCAAGGTGACTCTGGGCCCGAAAGGCCGCAACGTGGTGCTGGACAAGTCCTTCGGCGCCCCGACCATCACTAAAGATGGTGTTTCTGTTGCGCGCGAAATCGAGCTGGAAGACAAGTTCCAGAACATGGGCGCCCAGATGGTCAAGGAAGTGGCTTCCAAGGCGAACGATGCCGCCGGTGACGGTACCACTACTGCAACCGTTCTGGCTCAGGCAATCGTCAACGAAGGTCTGAAAGCCGTTGCCGCCGGTATGAACCCGATGGATCTGAAGCGCGGTATCGACAAGGCCGTTGTGGCTGCTGTTGCCGAGCTGCAAGCGCTGTCCCAGCCGTGCGCTGACAGCAATGCCATCGCTCAGGTAGGCACCATCTCCGCCAACTCCGACGAGAAAGTGGGCAAGCTGATTGCTGAAGCCATGGACAAAGTGGGTCGCGATGGCGTCATCACCGTTGAAGATGGTCAGGGTCTGGAAGATGAGCTGGCAGTTGTTGAAGGTATGCAGTTCGACCGCGGCTACCTGTCCCCCTACTTCATCAACAAGCAAGAGACCGGTTCCGTTGAACTGGACGACCCGTTCATCCTGCTGGTTGACAAGAAAGTCTCCAACATCCGCGAAATGCTGCCGGTGCTGGAAGGTGTTGCCAAAGCTGGCAAGCCGCTGCTGATTGTTGCCGAAGACGTAGAAGGCGAAGCGCTGGCCACTCTGGTGGTCAACACCATGCGCGGTATCGTGAAAGTGGCTGCCGTCAAGGCGCCGGGCTTCGGTGACCGTCGCAAAGCCATGCTGCAGGATATCGCTGTACTGACTGGCGGTACTGTCATCTCCGAAGAAGTTGGCATGGAGCTGGAAAAAGCGACTCTGGAAGATCTGGGTCGTGCCAAGCGCATCGTCATCACCAAAGAGAACACCACCATCATCGATGGCGTGGGTGATGCCGGTGTGATCGAAGGCCGTGTTGCCCAGATCCGTCAGCAGATCGAAGAGACCTCTTCCGACTACGATCGTGAGAAGCTGCAAGAGCGCGTAGCCAAGCTGGCTGGCGGTGTTGCCGTGATCAAGGTTGGCGCAGCCACCGAAGTCGAGATGAAAGAGAAGAAAGCACGCGTTGAAGATGCCCTGCACGCTACCCGCGCCGCGGTTGAAGAAGGTGTGGTTGCCGGTGGTGGTGTTGCGTTGGTTCGCGTTGCAGCCAAACTGGCTGGTCTGCGTGGTGACAACGAAGACCAGAACGTCGGTATCAAGGTTGCCCTGCGCGCCATGGAAGCCCCGCTGCGTCAAATCGTTATCAACGCCGGTGAAGAAGCCTCCGTCATTGCCAATGCAGTGAAGAACGGCGAAGGCAACTTCGGTTACAACGCTTACAGCGAACAGTATGGCGACATGCTGGCCATGGGTATTCTGGATCCGACCAAGGTAACCCGTTCCGCCCTGCAGTTTGCCTCTTCCATCGCCGGTCTGATGATCACCACCGAGTGCATGGTCACCGAACTGCCGAAGAAAGATACCCCTGCCATGCCTGACATGGGCGGCATGGGTGGCATGGGCATGATGTAATCATCCCCCTTGTTCTGTTTGACAAACGGCTCGCTCAAGGCGAGCCGTTTTTTTATATCTGGCTAAACTGAGTCTGTTGAGACAGCAAATCTGGGGGCGATATGAAAATGTTTGGTTGGCTGACACTACTGTGTTCATTGGTCATCATGCCGGTGATGGCTGCTGAGGCGCTGACTGGGCCGGTGATCCTGAAAGTGGGTGGCAACATCAGGTCGGCAGACGAAGTTGATGGCAACGTGTTGTTTGATCTGGCAAAACTACAGGCTCTGCCGCAACATGAGATAGTGACCGGTAACCCGTGGGTGGATAAGCCGCACACCTACAGAGGCCCAAAACTGGCCGATGTATTGGCTGCAGTTGGTGCGGATGGCAAGACCATTACGTTGACGGCATTGAACAGTTTCCAGATCCGCATTGAATGGGACAAGGTTGCCAAATACGAGCCCATTCTCGCATGGGAAGACAATGGTGCTGTCATGCGGGTGCGTGACAAGGGGCCGGTCTGGTTTATGCTGCCTCTTGATCAATATCCGGAATTGAAGCGATCCGAATATACCGACATGATGATCTGGCAGCTGGATTTGATAGACATTCAGCACTGATAAAAACAGCACGGGAGCATGGGGTGAAAGGAAAGACCAGGGCGTGGCCACTGCTCGTCATTCTGTATGTATCCATCCTGTCCTTTACCGGGAGCACCCTCTATTGCCTGATGCAGATCCAGAATGCGACCAGAGCGATGGAGAAATACACCTATGATGTCTCCTGGGCGCTGATGCAGTTGCAGCTGGAGCTCGGGCGTTTCCTCAATGCGGTAGAGGTCTATCACTATGGCGGTATTGATCATGACACCTTGATGTTGCGTTATGACATTCTCTGGAGCAGAACGCCCATCCTGTTGAGCGGCCAGCTGCGCAAGAGCATGCAGGACAAGCAGAAAACCTTGCGTCTGGTGCAGCTGATTGAAACCAATATTCGCCAAATAGAGCCCGACATCACCAAGTTGCAAAGCGGGGCATCTGACTATCAGCAGATCATGATGCGCCTTGCCCCGCTGCAAGAGCCGCTCTCCTACTCCCTCGCTTCTGTGATGCAGAAGAATATTAACGTCTATTCCGAGAACGATCGCCATTTTGGCCAATTGCGCAATGCCTTGTTGCTGATGGTCTCCGGTCTGGTCATGTCAGTGCTGTTGCTCAGCATGCTGCTTATATATGAAGGGCGTCGCCATTTCAGAGCGGCCAGACGGGATCCGCTGACCGGGTTGTCCAATCGGGTTGCTTTGCTGGAGCGAATGGAGCTGTACGCCACACAGGAAGTGCCGTTTGGGCTGGTGCTGGTCGACATCAACGACTTCAGGGATATCAACAGCAAGTTTGGCTATGACACCGGTGATTATCTGCTTTGTGAGTTTGCTACCCGGATCAGAGTACTCTGTGAAGAGGGGGAGTGGAGTGGACGTCTGGGGGGAGATCAATTTGCCATTATTCAGCGTGGCAGCAGCGATCTGCGTCAGGTCAGGGAGCTGGTAGCGCGATTGCTGCATGCTCTGAAGCAAGATATCGTCTATGACAACTATCCCTTCCGGCTCGAAGTCGGGATCGGCATTGCCTTCTATCCGATGGACAGCGACAAGACTCAGGAGTTGTTGAGTCGTGCGGAACAGGCCCTGTTCCATAGTCGCAAGACCCATGTCCCCTATGTGATTTACGATAACTCCCTGCTCAACGAGACGGCGCGGCGCAAGCATCTGGCGTCGGACATGATCATGGCGCTGGAACACAATGCGTTGGAACTCTATTACCAACCCATTGTCAATCTCGAAAGTGGCCGCTGCGAAGCTGTCGAGGCTCTGCTGCGCTGGCGGCACCCTGAGCTCGGCTTCATTCCGCCAAACGAAGTGATCATGGTGGCTGAGGAGTTCCAGCTTGCCGAACGGGTTGGCAGTTGGGTGCTGAACACCGCTTGCGAGCAGCTCTATCAGTGGCACCAGCTTGGTATGGTTGATCTGCAAATGTGTGTGAATATCTCGCCAGGCATGTACCAGCGTAATTTGCTCAAACTGGTGGCCAAGGCATTGATGGAGCACCACTTGCCTGCCCGTAGCTTGGTCTTGGAGGTCACGGAAGATACCACCATGCGGGAAGTGAAGAACTCGCTGCAACTGATGCAGGATCTCAATCAGCAGGGGGTGCTGTTAGCATTGGACGATTTTGGTACTGGTTATTCATCTTTGAGTTATCTGCAAAAGTTACCGGTCAGCAAAGTGAAGATCGACCGCTCCTTTATACAAGGCATTGACACCTCAATGGAGGCATCCGAACTGGTCGCCAATATTTGCCGGATGGGGTCGATGCTGGGCAAGAGTCTGGTGTGTGAAGGGATTGAGACACAGGCGCAGTTGGATGTATTGCGATCCCTGACCGATATCCACTTGTATGGGCAGGGCTATCTGTTCAGCCGACCAGAGCAGGCGGAGAAAATCTATCAAACCTTGTTGGAGATGGAGGAGCTTTGGCTGGCGCGTCAACAATCCGAAATGGCTTATATGAGTTGAGAGGGGGCTTGCCTGTCATCTGCCTCCAGAATGTGTGATTTAGCTCTAATTTTCTTCTTTTTGTTTGTTGTTTGAACGGTTGTGCGGTTTTATCAAAAAAACATGCAATTTAGCCTTGCCAGAAAGAATCTGTTCCCTATAATGCGCCTCCATCGACAGGGCAAGCGGCAACGCAAACAACCTTGTCGATAACCTCGAAAAGCCTTTGAAAATAAGGCTTGACTCGAGAAGGCGGTTGAGTAGAATTCCACTCCCGCAGCAACACACTGTTGCGTCGCT
>NZ_JBFOCS010000003.1:0-44574 GCF_040907905.1 Aeromonas sp. s13
AGGCGCTTTTCATTTTGCCGGGATTTTACTGAGTAATGATGGCAATGGCTTTGTCGTTGCAGTCATGCCCAAGAATGGGCCAAATTTTAACTTAGTGATTTAGATAGATATCTTGCTCTGCATAGGCCAGCAGAGGTGTGCCGAGGTTAGTCCGTTTCGCGCCAAAGAAGCGGGTGAGTACGCCAGATTGCTGTCCCAGTTGCTGCAGCTTGACGTGATCCAGCTCGATCTGCTCAGGCAGCCAGGTAAATACGGCGGCGCAGTGACCATTGCCCAGACTGCGCTCCAGGGTTTGCTGCCAGTTCTTGATTTTGGGGCTATGTACCACCAGCACTCTCCTGGGATCGATACCTCGCTCTTCCAGACGGCTGACTGTGGGGCGTCCCGGCGGGGCGATCAACAAGATCCAGCCGGTATGAGCCTCCCCAAGCTTTGTCAGCTCGCTCAGAAACTGATCATCAGACTGGATAGTCACACCATAATGAGCCAACTCCGCTTTGCAGGCGGTTCTGGTTGGCCAGGGCTTGCTCATGACACGATTCATCGCAAAGGGCAGTGAGTGCAGGGGCTGGTTCATATATGGGGTTCCTGTATGAATATCCAAGCTGTATGCGCATACAGTAGTTCTATCCTGTGGCAGTGACAAGGTGTTTTTGCTGAAAAATGTGATGGTGTTGGCATGTGTCGTTAGTAACATTATGTTTTTAAACACTATTTAATATAAAGCTGGCTGGGTGTTTTTCGTACTATGGACAAACCTTGCGTAACCGCCCATGGTTATACAGGTCATTTACAGGAGGTGCCGCCATGGATATCAGTACCTTGCAACGTCTTGATGCCAACATCTTGCTGGGCATCATCAATGAGAAGCTAAGGCTTGAGTGCGACGGGTTGGAGGAGTTGCTGGCCTATTATGATATGAGTGAAGAGCAGTTGGCAGGGCGTCTGGATCAGATTGGGTACCATTACGATCCATTGAGTAATCAGTTCAAGGCACATCTTTAAGGGTGCAATGATTGCTTCATATTTATACGGTAATTTTTCAGGCACATTGAAACCGGTTTCAATGTGCCGTCTTGCTGCCTATTTTCAGGGATTTTCAAGGCTTGGCAATCTCTGAAAACCTATTCATGCCAGAATATTTTTATTATTTCATTAAGTTTATGATAATAAAGGGAATGTTTGTTTTTTTGTGATCAATTAAAGGAAAGGGTTTTCAAGCTTTTCAGGCTGTTTTTATCGGTTAAAGTGTGACTTGCGTTAACTTTTAATTCTGCCGCTTTAGTTAGTATTCTCACGCCGGTACATATTTTGAGATAACAACAGCGCCGGTCCCGCAAGCGGGATAACAATTTTATTTGTAACGAAGGAATATGGTTTATGGCTACCAAGAAGAAGACAGACCAGGATCTCCAACTGGATAAAGATCAGCTCAAGGCGAGTATCGTGCGTCACCTGCGTTCTACCTTGGGAACAAGCGAACAGAAAGCCTCTCCCGAAGCGTGGTGGAAAGCCACTGCTGCGGCTGTCAATGAACAGGTGTACGAGCGCCTGACCCGCACTCAGCAGACTCATTTCAAGAAAGATACTCGTGCGATTCACTATCTCTCTGCTGAATTCCTGATGGGACGATTGACTTCCAACAACCTGCACAACCTCTCCCTCTACAAGACTTGCGAAGAGGCGCTGGGCGAACTCGGTCTGGAACTGACCGACCTGTGCGAACAAGAGCCGGACATGGCACTTGGCAACGGCGGCCTGGGTCGTCTGGCGGCCTGCTTTATCGACTCGCTGGCCACTCTGAACTATCCGGCGGTTGGTTACGGTATCCACTACGAACACGGTCTGTTCCGTCAGGAAATCCAGGATGGCCGCCAGATCGAGCGTCCGGACTCCTGGCGTGAATATGGCAACCCCTGGGAGATCTGCCGCCCCGAGTCGGTGCAAGAAGTGCCGCTCTATGGCTACGTCGAGACCGTGTTTGGTGATAATGGCGGCCTGAAGAAGGTATGGCACGCCGGTCGCAAGATTAAAGGGGTGCCTTGGGATATTCCGGTGGTCGGTTTTGGCGGTCACACCGTCAACATCCTGCGTTTGTGGGAATCCCGCGCCTCCGAGTTTTTCGACTGGGACGTGTTCAACGCCGGTGGTTACATCGACTCCCAGGCTGAGAAAGCCCAGGCCGAGACCATCTCCAAGGTGCTGTATCCGAACGATGAGACCGATGCAGGTAAAGAGCTGCGTCTGATCCAGCAGTACTTCTTCTGTGCTTGCTCCATCAAGGACATCATGCGCCGCTACAAGCGGGTCCATGGCAGTGACTTCAGCAACTTTGCCGCGCAAATTGCCATTCAGCTCAACGATACTCACCCGACTGTCGCCATCCCGGAACTGATGCGTGTGCTGGTTGACGAGGAAGATCTGAACTGGGATGCCGCTTGGGCTATCTGCTATCAGGTCTTCTCTTACACCAACCACACTCTGCTGCCGGAAGCGCTGGAGAAGTGGTCGGTCAGCCTGTTCGAGAAAGTACTGCCTCGCCATCTGGAGGTGATTTACGAGATCAACGCCCGCTTCCTGAACGAGTTGGTGGAGCCCAAGTGGCCGGGCAACGATGCCATCAAGGCCAAGCTCTCTATCATCGAAGAGGGTGATGTACGCAAGGTTCGCATGGGCAACCTGTGCGTGATCGGTTCGTCCAAAGTGAACGGTGTGGCCGAGATCCACTCCAAGCTGGTGAAGGAAGATCTCTTCCCCGAGTATGCCGAGCTGTGGCCGGAAAAAATGTGCAACGTGACCAACGGGGTGACCCCGCGTCGCTGGCTGCTGGCGTGCAACCCGGAACTGGCTGGCCTCTACAACGAAGTAGTGGGCAAGGAGTGGCCGCTGCAACTGGACAAACTGCGTGGCGTGGTGAAGTTTGCCGACGACAAGGCGTTCCAGCAGCAGTTCATGACCATCAAGCGTCACAACAAAGAGAAGCTGGTCAAGGTCATCAAAGACGAAACCGGTATCGATGTCAGTGCCGAGGCGATCTTTGACGTTCAGATCAAGCGTCTGCACGAGTACAAGCGCCAGCAGCTGAACCTCATTCACATCATGGCACTCTATCGTCGTCTGCTGGCCAACCCGGACTATGACATGCATCCGCGCGTGTTTATCTTCGGCTCCAAAGCGGCGCCCGGTTACAAGCTGGCCAAAGACATCATCTATGCCATCAACAAGCTGGCGGATCGGGTCAATAACGATGCTCGTATCCAGGGCAAGCTGAAAGTGGTGTTCATGCCGAACTATCGCGTGAGTCTGGCCGAGAAGCTGATCCCGGCGGCAGATGTCTCCGAGCAGATCTCCACTGCAGGTTATGAAGCATCCGGTACCGGCAACATGAAGATGGCACTCAACGGTGCAATCACCATCGGGACGCTGGATGGAGCCAACATCGAGATCGCTGAAGAGGCGGGTGCCGAAAACTGTGCCATCTTCGGTCTGAACGTGGACGAAGTGAAGTCGCTGAAGGCGCGCGGTTACAACCCGTACGACTTCTACTATGCCAACTCCGAGCTCAAAGCCGTGCTGGACTGGTTTGATACCGACTACTTCACGCCTGGTCGTCCGGGTGAGCTGGCCTCCATCAAGCGCTCCTTGCTGGAAGGGGGAGACCCTTACCTGACCCTGGCGGACTTCCAGTCCTACTCGGATGCACACAAGCTGATCGATACCTGGTATCGGGATCCGGCACTGTGGGCGAAGAAGGCCATCATCAACTCGGCCACCATGGGCAAGTTCAACTCCGACCGCTCTATTCAGGACTATGTGGATCGGATCTGGGATCTGAAGGCCTGCAACATCGGCTAATCGGATTCATAAATGAGAAAACCCCCGCAATGCGGGGGTTTTTGTTTATTGGGGGGGAGGTGGATCAGAGGATATCGCCAACGAAGTAGGCCAGCAGGGCGAGCAACACGGTAAAGACCACGTTCAGAGCCATACCGGCTTTCATCATCTCCCTCTGGCGGATGTGGCCACTGGCAAAGACGATGGCATTGGGCGGCGTGGCGACTGGCAGCATAAAGGCACAGGAGGCACCGATAGCGATCAACACCGACATCACCACAGGTGATACACCCAGCGCCTCGGCGACACCGGCAAACAGGGGAACCAACAGTGCGGCGGTGGCGGTGTTGGAGACCAGCTCGGTCAGGAACACCACGAAGGCGGCCAGCATAAGCAACACAACAAAAATGTTGGCGTTGGAGAGTACGGCCGACAGATGGCTGGCCAGGAATGCGCTGGTACCAGTGGCCTTGAGAATGGCGCTCAGGGTCAGACCGCCGCCAAACAGCATCAGCACGCCCCAGTCGGTGTTCTGGTTGACGTCATCCCAGCTGGCGACACGGCTGACCACGATGGCCACGATGGCGCCCATGGCAATCAGAGTGTCGAGTTGCGGAATACCGCCAAAGGCGTTGGAGATGGGTTGTGAGCCGATCCAGAGCACTACGGTGGTCAGGAAGATTGCCAGCGTCAGTTTACGTTCGCGGGTCCAGTTGATGGTGACATCCTGGAGCTCGACGCGGTGGCTGAGACGCGGGCGGGTCACCAGATAGAGCAGGGCAATGCCACAGGGCATCAGGATCAGCACTACTGGAACACCGAATTTCATCCAGTCAGTGAAGCCAATCCCCATCTGGGCGGCAGCGATGGCGTTGGGTGGGCTACCCACCAGGGTACCGATGCCGCCGATACTGGCGCTGTAGGCGATCCCCAGCAATACGAAGACGAAGGTGGCGCGCTCTTTTTTGCTATCGAGGCGTGCCAGCATACCGATCGCCAGTGGCAGCATCATGGCGGTGGTAGCGGTGTTGCTTATCCACATCGACATGGCGGCTGTGATGGTAAAGAGCAGGATGACGCCCCAACCCAGATGACCATTGGCCAGGTGCATCACCTTGCCTGCCATCAGGGTATCCAGTCCCTGTTTTGAGAGGGCTGCCGCGAGGGCGAAACCGCCAAAAAAGAGGAACAGGATCGGGTTGGCAAAATCGGTGAGGGATTTGCTCATGTCAAACACCCCGAGCACGGTAGCCAGCAGGGGCACCAGCAGGGCGGTGATGGTGACGTGCAGTGCTTCGGTCAGCCAGAGGATGGCGATAAAGACCAGAATGCCCAGCCCCTTGTTGACCATGGGATCAAACGGGAGCCAGGCGAGCATGGCACAAAGTAGCAAGACATCCAGGATGACGATCCCTGATTTGATGTCCAGCCAGCGAGATGGAGCAGAGGGTACAGCTGATGTGTGCATAATGTTCTCTCGGTTAATTTATGGTTGTTTTTGTGTTGCCGAGATTACATCCATTCACTTGTTTGAAACAGACTCACATGTTGAAAATCAGCCTCTACTCACATACTCACTGATAAAAATGAGGAAATGAACACATAAATAAAACATGTGCGAAATATAAATCAAACATCAATGAACTGTTCCAGCCACTGCTTGAACATGTTCTTGGGCAAGGAGCCATTTATCTGGTTCACCAGTTTGCCCTGTTTGAAGACCATCAGGGTGGGGATGCTGCGAATGGCGTAACGGGCGGCAATGGTGCTCTGCTGCTCGGTATCGACTTTGACAAAGCGCATCCGTGGTTCGAGTTCATGGGCAACCTCATGAAATACCGGAGCAAACTGCTGGCAGGGGCCGCACCAGCTGGCCCAGAAATCGACCACGACTGGGATGTCTGAGTTGATCAGGGTATCGAAGTTATCCGCCTTCCCGAGGCAAGGGGTCTGGCTGAACAGGAGGGCTTTGCAGCGCCCGCATTTGGCAGATGTATCGATATGGGTAACGGGCAGGCGGTTCCTGGTAAAGCAGTGGCTACAATAAGTAGTGATAAATGACATAATTGGTTCCTTCTAAATCAGCTCTGGCCGGGGATATGATGAAAAGCCAGAATGAAGCAATCGCGAAACAATAGCGAAATATCAGAGCAATAACGGTAACACAGTGCCCAGCGGGAGTGGATAATTCCCCCAGGGTTCATTGCCTGACCGGATAATTCAGCGACCACCAGATGAGAGTCGAGACGGGATGAATAAAGGATCACGGAAAAACCGTGCTGTGCCAGGGCTGATTGTTGCCCTGCTGCTTGCCTTTTCGGGCTACTGCTGGCAGTCGCTCAGTCAGCAGCAGCAGGCCCACAACCTGAACGACGCGGCCGAGGTGGTGCTGAACAGGATCAACGCCGATACCCTCTATCTGCTTGGGCGGGAGCAGGCCAATGACAGCAATGTCCAGCAGCGCCTGAACCAGTTATCCATCACCCTTGACGGTTTTGTACGGGAAGTCAGAAGCGATCCCGAGCTGGTGCAAGACGACCTTTCCCAGGCTCTGCTTGATGACATGGACACCTATCTGATGGCGCTGGCCAAGCTTCATGCCATTGAGATGGCTATCGAGTATCTCAATGCGCCCCTGCAGGCCCAGATTAAAAAGGTGCGGGGGATAAGCCCGTCAGACAGTGCGCTTCATCGCGACCTGGAGGAGCTTGCGCAACTGAGTAGCTATTTACAGCGCAGTTGGGACAAACGTGAACAGACTGCGCTGAATCAGTTGCAGCAGCAGTTGCAATCCCGTTATGGCGATTTGCCGGAGATCGCTACCCTGATCCGCCTGAGCAGGGAGGTGAGTCAGCAGGTGATGGCCTATCACACCTTGCGTTACCAGCTCATCGACATGCATGTGATCGAGAGTCTGGTGCGCTGGAAACTCGACAAGCTGGAGCGCGCCTCCTCTTTGATGAACCGCTTCTATCTGATGGTGTTGTGCGGGGCCTTGATCTGCTTTGCGCTCGTGGCTTTCACTCTGTGGCGCCGCAACCAGAAGCTGAGCGAGTTGTCGCGCCAGACCGGCTTGCTGGCCCAGGCGAAAAGCGATTTTCTGGCCAACATGAGCCACGAGATCCGCACCCCCATGAATGCCATCATAGGTTTTAGCTCGCTGGCACTGCAGACCGAACTGGATCAGCAACAGCGGGACTATCTGGGCAAGATCAAATCCTCATCCGATACCCTGCTGCTGCTGATCAACGACATCCTTGATTTGACCAAGGTGGAGTCAGGCAAGCTGACGTTGGAGGAGATCGACTTCGATCTCAGCGAGCAGCTCGATTCGCTGGCGGGCATGTTTGCCGATCTGGCGGAGCGCAAGCACGTGGAAGTGGTTATTCGCAAGTCACCGGAGGTGCCGGTCTTTTTGCGTGGGGATCCCTTGCGATTGGGACAAGTGCTGGTCAATCTGGTGAACAACGCCATCAAGTTTACCGAACGCGGTGAAGTCGAAGTCTGCATCGAGCTGGCCAATCCTCACCCAATGCGGATCCGCTTCAGTGTGCGCGATACCGGAATCGGCATTGCCGAAGAGAAGCAGACCCAACTGTTTCAGGCGTTTACCCAGCTGGAGGCGGGCAATACCCGAAAATATGGCGGCTCGGGTCTTGGGCTCAACATCTCCCAGCGGCTGGTGGAGCTGATGGGGGGGCGGATCACCGTAGAGAGCAAGCCTGGCGTCGGCTCTCTGTTCAAGTTCGATATTCCGATGGCGCAGGCGGTCTACGGCGTCGCTGGACGGAAAGTATTCTTCGAAAACCAGCCGCTGGTGATGGTGATGGATGACAACGAACTGGTGCTGGATCTGGCCCGGGACATTCTGACTCGGGCGGGAGTGCGAGTGCTGCCGGTCAACTCCCTTTCCCGCGCCCGTCAGCTGCTCCGTGAAGAGGGATCGAATCTGCGGTTGGCGATCCTCGACTGGCGCATGGGTCAGGAGGATGGGCTCGATCTGGCGCTGGAGATGTATCAGCACAGCCAGTGGCGGCGGATCCCCATCCTGATGATCAGTGCCTGGGCCAGAGAGGGGCTACACGCTCGGATGGACAGCATGGGGCTGACCCATTTTCTGCCCAAACCGATGACCGAAAATGCCCTGCTGGCCAAGGTGGACGAACTGCTCAACGGCAGCTCCTACGAGCTCAACCTGCGCAAGGCCGAGGCACAGGGGGATCAGCAACACTTCAAATCCCTGTTGCAGGGTACCCGAGTGCTGTTGGCGGAAGACAACCGGGTCAATCAGCAGCTCATCATCGAGTATCTGCGGCGCGTCGATGCGGTGGTGTGTGTGGTCAGCAATGGTCGGGAGGCGGTGGAGCGGGTCGCCGAGCAGCCTTTTGACGTGATCCTGATGGATTTGCAGATGCCGGTGCTGGACGGACTCGATGCCACCCGCCAGATCCGCAAGATGGTCGACAAACACGATGTGCCCATCATTGCCCTCACCGCCAGTGCCATGCCCGGTGACAAGGAGCGTTGCCTGGGGGTGGGGATGAATGGCTATGTCACCAAGCCGGTGAGCAAGCTGGATCTCTACAACAACCTGCTGCAGTGGGTAAAGCCGCAAGGGGTGGAGCAGGCGGGGATCATGGAGGTGAAACCGCCGGATATGATCGGGATCCTCGATCTGCAGGATGCCCTCAAGCGGCTGGAGCAGGACAAGGAGGCATTGCAGATCCTGTTCAAGCTGTTCATGTCGGAGCACAAGGACGATCTGTGGGAGATCCGCTCTGCCCTGCGCCGTCAGCAGCCCGAGGTGGCCAGCAAGCTGCTGCACACCCTCAAGGGGGTGTCTGCCAATATCTCAGCGGCCCGTCTGCAATTGGTGGCTGGCGAGCTGGAGTGGCGCCTGCGGCAAAACGAGGTGCTAAGCGAGACGGATCTGGAGCAGTTGCAACAGGTGTTCAGCCAGACCCGGGAAGAGGTGTCACACTTCCTGTTGACCGGTGAGCAGCATGAAAATTCGTATAATCCCTATTCATCAGGGGATGATCGCATGTCACAGTGAATTAAATAGTAATTATTCTCAACCATCCCGGTTCGGGATATGATGAGCTTTCATTCGAATCGCCTCCAGCCGGAGGCGATTGTTTTCATTCTTCTATTTCTGCGTGGCTTCTCTGATGGCCGCTCCTTGGAGCGGTCACGGGCAGAGAGCGCTAAAGGTTGGTGGTGTGAGCGTATTTCTACGATTGAGCTGGTTTTTCAAGGAGCAGTGGCCCCGTTATCTGGCCGCCATCTCCCTGCTGCTGATGGTGGCCCTGTTGACCGTTATTCCGCCCAAAGTGGTGGGCTGGGTGGTGGATGGCATCACCAGGGGCGGTCTCGACAATGGTACCCTGATGCGCTATCTGGCGGGGCTGTTTGGTCTGGGTGTGCTGATTTATCTGCTGCGCTACGTCTGGCGGGTGATGCTGTTTGGTGCCTCTTACCGTCTGGCCTATGTGTTGCGCAATCGCCTTTTCAGCCATTTCACTCGGATGAGCCCCGATTTTTATCAGCGCCACCGTACTGGCGATTTGATGGCCCATGCCACCAATGACATTCAGGCGGTGGAGATGACCGCTGGCGAAGGGGTGCTGACTCTGGTGGACTCCATCATGGTCGGGGTATTGGTGCTCTCCATCATGTGCAGCCAGTACTCCTGGCAGTTGACGCTGGTCTCCTTGCTGCCGCTGCCGGTGATGGCCTATTTCATGAACCGCTTCGGCACCCAGATCTACACCCAGTTCAAGGCGGCGCAAGGAGCCTTCTCCAGGCTCAACAACAAGACCCAGGAGGCCCTTTCCGGCGTGCGGGTGTTGAAATCCTATGCGGTTGAATCGCTGGAAGATGAAGGCTTTGCCGAGCTGACCAAACAGGCGGGGGAGCGCAATATGGCGGTGGCCCGCATCGATGCCAAGTTCGATCCGGTCATCTATCTCTGTATCGGTTGCTCCTACTTCCTCGCGGTGGCGGGGGGCAGTGTGCTGGTGCTGCGCGATGAGCTTACTCTGGGTGAGCTCACCAGCTTCACCATGTACCTCGGCCAGCTGATCTGGCCGATGTTTGCCATCGCCTGGCTGTTCAACATCATCGAGCGGGGCAGCGCCGCCTACTCCCGTATCGAAAGCCTGCTGGGGGAGCGCAGCGATATCGAAGAGCCCGCCCAGCCGGCCGCGTTTACCTCTGCCTTTCCTTTGCAGATCAAAGGGGTGAGCTATCAACTTGAGCAGCGCACCCTGCTTGCGGATATCGACGTTACCCTCAAGCAAGGGGGGATGCTCGGGGTGGTGGGGCGCACCGGGGCAGGCAAGAGTTCCCTGCTCAAGCTGCTGATGCGCCTTGCCAATCCGACTCACGGTTCGATAGCCATGGGGGGCGTACCGATTGACCAGTTGCCGCTCGCCACACTGCGCAGCCAGTTTGCCTATGTGCCGCAGGAGCCATTCCTGTTTTCCACCACCATCGCTGCCAATATTGCCCTGGGCAAACCCGATGCGAGCCGCGAGGAGGTTGAACGGGTGGCGCGCATTGCCTGTGTCCACGATGATATTGTGCGTTTCCCCAAGGGCTATGAGACCGAGGTGGGGGAGAAAGGGGTGACCCTCTCTGGCGGCCAGAAACAGCGGCTGGCTATTGCCCGCGCCCTGCTGCTGGAGGCGCCCATTCTGGTGCTCGATGATGCGCTCTCGGCGGTGGATGCCCACACCGAGCAGCAAATTCTGCACGCTCTCAAAGCCCATCGTCGCACCCTGATCCTGGTCAGCCATCGCATGACGGCGGTGGAGCAGGCCGACGAGATCCTGGTGCTGGAGCAGGGGGCCGTTAGCGAGCGAGGTCATCACGGTGCCCTGATGGCGCACAATGGCTGGTATGCAGATATGGTGCGTTATCAGCGTCTCGAAGAAGCGGTGGAGGAGAGCCTGTGAATCCGACCATTAAACGACTGCTCGCCTACTGCGCCCAGTATCCTCGCTGGCTGATCCAGGCGGGGATTTGCCTGCTGCTCGCCACCGGCGCCGAAGTGGCCGGGCCGCTGCTGATCAAGCTCTTTATCGATGACTATCTGGCGCCTCGCAATATCGTGCTGCCCACCATAGCCCTGATTGCAGCGGGCTATCTGGGCTTACAGGTACTCTCGGCGGCGGGCTTCTATTTGCAATCCCTGCGCTTTAACCGTATCGCCCAGGCGGTGGTGCAAACCTTGCGCGAGCAGGTGTTTGCCACCGCTATCCGCTTGCCGGCCCGCTACTTTGACAAGCATCGATCCGGCTCGCTGATTTCCCGCATCACCAACGACACCGAGGCGATCATGAACCTCTATGTGCAGGTGATCGGCTTGCTGGTGCAAAAAGTGGTGCTCTTGTGCGGCATCCTCATCTCGATGGCGCTGCTGGATCTGCGGCTGATGCTGGTCTGCTCCCTGTTGCTGCCCGCAGTGGGTGGGGTGATGTGGCTCTACCAGAAACTGAGCGTGCCGGTGGTGCGAGCGACCCGCAGTCTGCTCTCCGACATCAACAGCCGCCTCAACGAGTCGCTGCAGGGGATGCCGGTTATTCAGGCGATGGTGCAGGAGCGCCACTTTGCCAACGCCTTTGCCGAGGTGAACCAGCAGCACTGGTCGGCACGGATCAAGAGCCTCAAGATCAACGGCATTTTGCTGCGTCCACTCATCGATCTCTTCTACATGATGGTGCTGATCGGTCTGTTGGCGCTGTTCGCCCACGAGGGGGTGAGCCACGCCGGTGCCATTCAGGTGGGGGTGCTCTACGCCTTTATCAGCTATCTGGGGCGGATGATCGAGCCGCTCATCGAGATGACCAACCAGCTTAACCAGCTGCAGCAGGCGATGGTGGCGGGGGAGCGTGTCTTTGCCCTGCTCGATGAAACCCGTGAGAGCACCGATGGCGAGATGATCCCGCTAGAAGGGCGGGTCAGTTTCGAGCGGGTGAGCTTCTCCTACGATGGCGAGCAGCAGGTGTTGCGGGAGGTCAGCTTTGCCGCAAAACCGGGCCAGATGCTGGCGCTGGTGGGCCATACCGGCAGCGGCAAGTCCACCATTATCAGCCTGCTGATGGGCTTCTATCCGCTGGATCAGGGACAGATCCGCTTCGATGATCACGCACTGGATACCCTGTCGCTGGCGGCGGTGCGCCGCAGCATCGGGTTGGTGCAGCAAGATCCCTTTATCTTCGTCGGCACCCTGGCGGAGAACCTGCGTCTCGGCCGCGCCGGCATAGATGACGCGCGGCTCTGGCAGGCGCTGAGCGAGGTGCAGCTGGCCGAGTTTGTGCGCAGCTTGCCACAGGGGATCAACACCCTGATGGAGGAGGGTGGCAAGAACCTCTCCGCCGGTCAGCGGCAACTGCTCTCCTTTGCCCGTGCACTGGTGGGAGATCCGCGTATCCTCATTCTGGATGAAGCGACGGCCAGCGTGGACTCCCAGACCGAGTTGGCGCTGTCGCAGGCGATCTCTGCTGCCCGTCGTGGCCGCACCACCATCGCCATCGCCCACCGCCTCTCGACCATCGTCGATGCGGACGAGATCCTGCTGCTCTCCCGCGGTCAGGTGAATGAGCGGGGTACCCATGGTGAGTTGATGGCCCTCGGCGGTCACTATGCCCAGCTGTTCGAGATGCAGAGTCAGGGGGCTTGGCTCGAAGAGAAGCGCGCCTGATCGGCACATTTGCTGTAACAGCGACATGAGCGAAAAGAGGGAACCGGTGCGGTTCCCTCTGTTTTTTTGGGTTGGGCAAAAGGTCGTAACCGTGATCCCTGTGCTTGTCGAATGGCGCAGATGCAGGCAACATGTTGTTTACATTAACTCATCGGATCAGTTCGCATATGGATTTGCAACGTTTCAAAGCCAATCTGGCGCTTCGGCTGTTTGCCTGGCGCTACATTCCCGTCATCGGTTTTTGTGCCCCGATCATCGAAGAGATGAACGCCAAGGCGCTGCGCATTCGCATTCCCCTTGGCTGGCGTACCCGCAACCACCTGGGCAGCATGTATTTTGGCGCGCTGGCGACCGGCGCCGATCTGGTAGGTGGTCTGCTGGTGATGGAGAAGGGGCGGCAGCGGCGCAAGAAGGTGCACTTCGCCTTCAAGGATGTGCAGGGGGAGTTTTTGAAACGACCGGAGGGGGATGTGCAGTTCGACTGCGCAGCGGGGGAGGAGATTGACGCCATGATCGACGAATCGCTGGCAAGCGGTCAGCGCATCAATCGCCCCATCCAGGTGGTGGCCACCTGTCCGTCATTGAACGGGGATGAGGCGATGGCGCGTTTTGTGTTGACCCTGTCAGTCAAGGCCAGCTAGCGGGTTGCCGGAGAGTGGCTCCCCGAAACGGGTTTAGCCAATCTCCGGGCTGACGCCCTCTTTCACCACGACCTTCATGCCGTTGAAGTTGACCACCTGTTCGGCCACGATCTTGCAGCGCTTGCGGGTCTCAACCTGACCGTCCACCTCGACCAGCCCTTCGGCAACGAGGGCTTTGGCGGCGCCGCCACAATCGGCCCACCCCTGATGTTTGATAAGGTCACACAAGGCAACGAAGGGGTGACCTTCGAGCAGAAACGTCTCCATGGGAAATCCTCTAGATGGATGAATGCCGGATACAGCAGGGCGACTATTTTAGGCAGTTCGCTCAGGCAAAGAAAGGAAGAGGGGCCACTCGCTGCGAAAAAGTGGCCGATTGTCCTTGAGGTGGCGCTTTCGCAAGACCTGATGGAGAGGTGAGAGGGCCACCCGTGACGTATCGTGACGCACCTCGTCCCTGCTGGTGTGCCCACTCTCGCCCCTGACTGTTAGGATCGGGCCACTTTCAATGGCCCAAGGAACTTTCCATGACACTCTCCCGCCTGCTGCTGGCATGCAGCGCCCTGACTCTGTGCGGTGTCGCGCAGGCCAGTACCCCGGTGCAGGTTTCGCTGCCCGGTGTCAACCTGCCCGCGTCTCATCAGGTGGAAGGAGCGCGCGCCTCGCTGCTCTACGGTCGGACCGGTCAGGTGAAGGGTATTGATCTGCCAATCTTCGCCCTCTCCGATGTGGATCAGTTCAGCGGCCTGCAGCTCGGGATCTTTCTCGGTGCCGGTAGGGTGCGCCACCAGTTTGGCGGGGTCGCTATCAACGCCATCAACTGGCACGAAGGGCAGGATACCGGCGTCAATCTGGGGCTGGTCAACCTGACCAACAATGTACAGGGGCTCAACTGGGGGGCGGTCAATATCGCCAAGGGCAATGCGCTGGCCAACGTCGGCTTCGTCAACTATGCCGAGCGTACCACCTTCCAGATTGGCTTTATCAATGCGACCAAGCACCTCGATGGCTTGCAGATCGGGCTGGCCAACTATGCCGCCAACGGCGTGTTCCCCATTCTGCCGCTGGTGAACTTCCAGAAATCGTTCTGACCAAGGCAGTTCGCTTTGCGTTAAAGGCATCTGCTGATTACCCTGTGCCTCTTGCAACTTGTGACAGGCGAACAGAGGTAATTGATGACGGCAGGGCAGATGAGTGCAATCGGGATCGGCTGGGATGTGCGTGGCTGGCAGGGCAGTGCCCAGGCTGTGGCCGTGGTGGGCTGGCAGGCCGACTCCAACCGCCTGCACTGGCTCGGGGTGTCGCCGCTGTTTCGTCTGAGCTCGCGGGTGGCGCCGGATCTGGCCGCCCTGCTGCGTCCGGCCCTGCAAAACGAGCTGACCCTGATGCAGGTAGAAGCCTGCCCGCAACTGGCGCTCGGTATCGATGCGCCGCTCGCCTTTCCCCGTGCCTTGCGGGATCTGCTCAACGGCCAGCCACATAGCTGCGCCGTGCCCGAACGGGAGATAGACAACCCCTATGCTTATCGCGACTGCGAGCGCTGGTTGTATCAGCAGTATGGCAAGAAGCCGCTGTCGGCCACCTTCGACCGGCTCGGCAACAACGCCACTCTGGCGCTCTCCATGCTGCCGCAGCTCTCTGATCTGCAACTGGTGCCGACCGTTGCCCCGAAGGCCAGTCGTGCCGTGCTGGAGGTCTATCCGGCATTGGCCAAAGTGGGCGGCAAGGCCTCCCCGGCACGGCCCGAGCTGGCGGCCTTGCTGCCCGCTGGCGTGCTGGTCGGCACCGATCGCTATGATGCGGCGCTCTGCGCCCTGATGGCGCTGCAATATGCCGCTGGTGGCAAGGTGACTGTGTTGCCTGAGCTGATTTCGCCACCCAGTGACATGCCGTGTGATGAGGGATGGGTCTATCACTTTGCCCGTCATGGCGTTGAGTACAACGGGATGTGACGGACGGACGCGGCGCATCATGGCTCCGCTCACCTTGTTGACGTGGGCCAAATGGCGTAAAAAACCTGTCTTTAGTCAGGAAATTGCCTGTTCATCCCGCGCCAAGGTGGCGCATCGTTATCTTCATCCGATATATTGCCCACCTTGCTGATCCTTTGCTGTGGTATTCCCGATGAAATCCGTTCTCTCTATTCAGTCCCACGTGGTCTTTGGTTGTGCCGGCAACAGCGCGGCCGTCTTTCCCATGCGTCGCCTCGGCATGGATGTATGGCCCATCAACACGGTGCAGTTTTCCAACCACACCCAATATGTCCAGGGGTGGCAGGGAATGGCGATGCCGGCGGGCCATATCAGTGCACTGGTGAACGGATTGGGCAATATCGAGGTGCTCGGTGGCTGTGACGCCGTGCTGAGTGGTTACCTTGGCTCCGCCGAGCAGGGGGACGAGATCCTGACCGTGGTCAACGCCGTCAAGGCGGCCAACCCCGATGCCATCTACTTCTGCGACCCCGTGATGGGTCATCCGGAGAAAGGGTGTATCGTTGCTCCCGGCGTTACCCGTTTCCTGACCGAGCAGGCGTTGCCGGTGGCCGACATGATGGCCCCCAACCTGCTGGAGCTGGAGACCCTCTGTGATACCCATCTGGCAGATCTGGATCAGACCCGCGCGGCTGCCCATCAGCTGCTGGCCCGCGGCGTCAAGCTGGTGCTGGTCAAGCATCTCGGTCGTGCGGCGCAGGACTCCAGCCGCTTCGAGATGCTGCTGGCCACCCCGCAAGGGGATTACCTGATTGCCCGTCCGCTTTATGACTTTGCCCGCCAGCCGGTGGGGGTTGGCGATCTTATCAGCGCCCTGATGCTGGCGAATTTGCTGGCCGGTCACGATGCGGTCAGCGCGTTCGAGCGCACCAACGCCTCGGTGGATGCGGTGCTGCAGGAGACATGGCGCCAGCAGGCTTACGAGCTGCAACTCATCGCCGCGCAAGATGCCTTCGCCCTGCCAGAGGTTGCGGTGCGAGCGGTGAAACTGCCCTGAGTCAGCGCGGACGTTCGTCTATCCCGACAAGGGATGGGATGCAAATGAAAAAGGCTTGCCAATGGGCAAGCCTTTTTACTGTTTGCCTGTTTAGTGCGGCAAGCAATCAGGCGCGGGGATGGCGGAGGCGATAACGCTCAGCCATGGCATTGGCCGCTACCATGGCGGCGTAGACATCCTGTTCACTCACTGTCATCGGCATGTTGCCCATGGTATCGAGGGGATCGCAGGCCAACTGCGCCACCTTGCGCCACTCGCTTTCATCAAAGTGGGTGAGCCCCAACTCTTGCAGCGTCATGGGCAGACCTGCACAGTCGATGATGCGAAACACCTCATCAAGTTCGTGTTGCGGGGCGCGCTCAAGCACGAGTTGGGTCAGCAGGCCGAAGACTACTTTCTCGCCATGCTGGGCACGATGGAGCTCCGAGATCAGTGACATGCCATTGTTGATTGCATGAGCGGCGGCCAGTCCACCGGCTTCTGCGCCGACCCCGCTAAGGTAGATGGTGGCCTCGATAACCTGCTCCAGCGCCGGAGTCGAGACATGGTGGCGTATCGCATCCATGGCCAGCTCGATGTTTTCACCAAGCAGCTCGTAACAGAGCTTTGCCAGACCAAGGCCAGTGCGTGAAGGACGCTTGCCGACCAGATTGAGCCCGTCCGCCCGATAGCAGGCGCGCGCCTCGAAATAGGTGGCCAGGGCATCGCCGACGCCTGCGGAAAAGAAGCGGGGAGGGGCGGCGGCAATGATGGCCGTGTCAGCCAGCACCACGTCCGGATTTTGCGGCAGGAACAGATAGCGTTCAAATTCACCCGCCTGGTTGTAGATCACCGCCAGCGCCGTACAGGGGGCATCCGTAGAGGCAATCGTCGGGAACAGCACAACCGGACGGCGCAGATAGAAGGCCACGGCCTTGGCGACATCCAGCGTCTTGCCGCCGCCGATCCCGACAATCACGTTCGCACCATATTGCTCTGCAAGGTGGGTCAGGCGGTGGATCTCCTGTTCGGTGCATTCGTAGCGAAACTTGTCGACCACTCCCCTGAGACCTGCCTGCAGGAGCCCCGCCAAAGCTTCTTCCCGTACCCGCTCCAGAATGAACTCATCGCTGATGAGCAACGCATAGTCACCAAAATCTTTAACGTGCTCATGGAGTTGCGGGAGAAGGTGTTGACCGATGATGAACTTTTTGGGGGAGGTAACTGTACGGGGCAAAGTGGGCATCCATTATTCCTCAAGGCAGTGAATAACATAAAATTGATTATCAAATGGGTCTCTTACGATACGCCTGATGAGGCAATAGATGAAGAAGAAAAGGGGGGCGTTTTAATCATTAATTAGTCTTTCTATTTGTTTGGCTGTATTTTGGGGCGGCGATTGGCGGTGTTGAGGCATACAGGAGCACTGGCCGTATCGTGGCAATCCGTCGCAAGCCATATTGCTGCAACAAACAGTCAAGCTGGAAACAAGCAGGGCCGCTTGGTGCGGCCCTGCTGTATTTGGATAAGGGATAGGGGATGGTCAGAGCGGTTTGTAGAAGATGACGGTCGCAGCAAGAGAGCCATCGGCGTTGCGTGCAAAGCTCGGGATCTGGCCCGCCTCCAGATAGCCGAGTTGACGATAGAGGTGGGAGGCCACATCACCGGTGCGAGTATCCAGCACCAGCAGCGAACGGCCCGCGGCATGGGCGCCTTGTTCCAAGGCCTGCATCAGCGCACGACCGACACCTTTACCTCTCGCCGTTTGCAGTACCATCAGTTTTTCCACTTCGGCCCGGTGGCGACCGTTGGCCTTGCCACAGAGCGCGAGCTGAACCGCTCCCACAATCTGTTGTTGCTCAAGGGCAAGCCACAGCTTTCGGTGACCTGCTGCCAGATCCGCTTCAACTCCTTGCCAGTAGCGGGTAGATTCCTCCATGGTCAGCGGCGGTAAAAAACCGACCGAGGCGCCGCTATCGACACAATCTTGCAGCAGGGTGATGAGCGCACTTTGGTAGGTCGCTGCGCTTTTAACTTCCACAATGTCCATCTGGCATCCTTGTCGTTGCGCTGTTATGTGGCTGATTGCCACCGTTGGTTCATATGAGGTGGATATGTATGCTCGCCGCGAGTACGACTTGTCAGCGGATCAACCCTTGCTCAACCAGCCAGACAAACAGCAGGCGGGAGACGGGGGAGAGCTCATCGAGGTGAGAGCTGTCGAGCCAGCGCAGCTCGGCAATTTCTGCCGAGGCGATCGGGGTGCCGCTCGCTTCGCCGGTGTAACAGCGCAGTCGCACCTCGACTCCTGCCGGTTTGCCATCGGCCTGAGCGCTGAACTCGCAGACAAAGCGCAGGGTATCGGGTTGCAGGGTGACAGCCAGCTCCTCTTCAATCTCGCGGATCAGCGCCGCCTCGTCGCTCTCGCCCGGTTCCCGCTTGCCGCCTGGGATGTAATAGATGTCCTTGCCGTGGGAGCGGGCGCAGAGCAGCTGCTGATCTTTAAAGGTGAGCCAGGCGAGTTTGTCGATCATTGAGTTGCATCCTCTGGTTGTGTGGTGTGTATTGCCTGCATGTGCAGGGTGCGGTAGGAGCGAGGCTCCTGCGCATCGGGAGAAAGTCCCAACTGATCTGCCAGCGCGAGCAGTTGCTGGCGAAACGCCGGGAGGCGTTCCTCGTCATCGGTCATGATGGCGAGCTCTGCAAAATCCCCGATCTCGGCCAGATGATCCAGGGTGACGTGAAACGGGCCAATGAAGTAGATGCTGCGCCTTTTGGTGATCTCGAGTATCTGCCGGTAGTTCATGGTCAAGAGCATGCTGACGGCCTTGTCCGCATTATTGATAGTGACCGCCTCGCAGCGATCCTTCTCGGGCCCCTTGACGATCCAGAGCTGGATGCCGGAGGGCTGCATGGTGCGGATAGCCAGACTTTTGCCAGCCTGGGCAAGGGCATCATCCGGGGTGTCGAAGTAGCGATCCTGCTCCAGATTATCCTCCAGCATGATCTCCGGATTGAGGGCAAGCAGTGCCTTGAGGAAGGCGGGGCGATCCGTCAGCTGATATTTGAACTCGACTTCGAAGCGGCCCTGAAAGTGCGCCTGTGACATCAAGAAGATCCCTCTGTGAGCCTGTGTGGCAGGCAGCCTAACAAAGATGAAGTTGAGTCCCAAGGAGAAAGAGGGGATAGGCCGGAAACGCACTGTTTCCAGCGCGGTGACTGCGTAGCTGAATGAGGGCGCAATCGCTGGTTCGCCACAGCCTTCTCGTCCCTAAAAAAGTGGACTGGCGCACACCACGACAGGACCGGACTGGGCGAAGGCGGGGCCCTTGTGGTTTAATCTTGCCACTTTAGCGGTAGTGGGCGACGGGCCTGCTACCTTGCGTGGGCAAGATGCAGGTGAGCAAGATGCAGATAGCAGCAGAGAGCAAATTTATCGGACTCGGGGTCGCGGGCAATTTCGCCGGTCATCTGGAGCAGGCGGGTGAAGCGTCGGATTTCGTAGCGGTAGTCGTGCGCGATACCACGGCGCCCAAGGCGCTCTTTCCCTTCTTTGTGCCGGGCCATCCGGGTCAGCTCGGGGTATTCCCGTTGAGCGACAAGGCGATCTTCCTGCCGGAAGCGGCGGTCAGCGGTGACGAGAAGGTGCAGATCGAGCCGGAAGTAGCCCTCTGGTGCGAGCTGGAGTATGCCGACAAGCAGGTGGTGGCGATCCATCCCCGTGCCTTTGGTGCCTATAACGACTGCTCCATCCGTCGTCCCAACGCCAAGAAGATCAGCGAGAAGAAGAACTGGGGCGAAGAAAGCAAGGGGCTGGCGGACAAGCTGCTGCCGCTTTCCGGTTTTGCCGCCGGTTGCGAGCTCGATGACTATCGTATCGCCTGCTATCTGGAGCGGGACGGTGAGCTGCACGCCTACGGGGTAGACAGCGCCGCCATCGACTACAGCTACTTCCACGGCAAGCTGCTCGACTGGGCCATCGACAAGTTCAATCATCAGCAGGATGAAGGGCCGGCGGAGCACATTCAGGGGCTGCTGGCGCAGGCGGGACATCCTCCCCATGCGCTCATCAGTATCGGTGCCACTCGCTATACCCCGTTTGGCGAGACCCACTTCCTCAAACCGGGCGACACCTCCTGCGTGGTGGTCTACCCGGGCAGCCGTTATAGCGAAGCGGATATTCGCGAAGCAATCCGCAGCCGCAACTTTGGCGCTGATATGTCGGTGCTGCTGCAAGCGGTGCAGGCGCGCTAATCACCGTTGCCAGCGGGAAGGTGTCTCTTCCCGCTGGTTATCATATCGAGTCATTTCATGACGATTGTTCCGGTATCCCGGGCCGATTATCCGGCCCTGATCGATCTGTGGGAGGCCTCTGTGCGGGCGACCCACCACTTCCTGCCCGAGGCCGAGATCCTCGCGCTTAAACCGCTTATTCTGGAGCACTACTTCGATGCGGTGACACTGCACAGTGCCCGCACAAAAGAGGGGCAGATTACGGGTTTTAGCGGAGTGTACGAGGGCAAGCTGGAGATGCTGTTTGTGGCTCCCGGGGCGCGCGGTAGTGGCGTGGGGCGTTTGCTGGTGGCCCATGCCATCACGCAGGGCGGCGCGACGCAGGTTGACGTCAACGAGCAGAACGAACAGGCGGTGGGCTTCTATCTGAAGATGGGATTCACCGTGACGGGTCGTTCGCCGCTGGATGGTCAGGGCAAGCCCTATCCGTTGCTGCATATGGCGTTGGCGCCGATCTGATCGTGCCTGATGAGGCGCAGTACCCATAAACCAACGGGGGATGGCATCAGCCATCCCCTGTTTTTTTGATCGTGTTTGTTACTTGCTGGCGACCTTGTTCACTACCTTGATCAGCTGATAGCGCACGGAGGGGGCATCGGCCGGCACATCGGTGAGCTGCTCCTTGCTGACAGTGAGCTGGTAGCGATAGCCAGGCTCGAACTGGAAACCTTCAATATTCTGGTAGAACAGCGTCCAGGGCTGCTGCTCATCACTGCGAACCTGCATGCACTGCATTGGGCCAACCCCGACGCAATCGACCAACTGGCTGTTGATATAGAGGGTCTCCCCCTGTGACGAGGCGGGGGCGCTCTGGCAGGCGGTCAGCAGCAAGGCTGCGCTGATAAACAGTGGTTTCATAATGGACTCCTTAACGCGAAAGGGGGCATTAGAGCGGCAAACAAAAAGGCGGTCAATGACCGCCTTTGTAACAAACCATATCAGCGCAGTGGTTAGCGCTGCTCGAGTGGAGTGAACTCGCGCAGCGGGTGGCCCACGTAGAGCTGGCGTGGGCGACCAATCTTGCTGTCCGGGTCTGAGTGGAACTCGTTCCAGTGCGCAATCCAGCCGATAGTGCGGGAGATGGCGAAGATCACGGTGAACATGCTCATCGGGATGCCGATCGCCTTCATGATGATGCCGGAGTAGAAGTCCACGTTCGGGTAGAGTTTCTTCTCGACGAAGTAGGGGTCGGAGAGCGCAATACGCTCCAGCTCCATGGCCACGTCCAGCAGCGGATCCTTGATCTGCAGTTCAGTGAGTACTTCGTGGCAGGTTTCGCGCATCACAGTGGCACGAGGGTCGTGGTTCTTGTAGACACGGTGACCGAAGCCCATCAGACGGAACGGATCATTCTTGTCCTTGGCCTTGGCGATGTACTCGGGGATGCGATCCACCGAGCCGATCTCTTCCAGCATGCGCAGGCAGGCTTCGTTGGCACCACCGTGGGCCGGTCCCCACAGGGAGGCGATCCCCGCGGCGATACAGGCGAACGGGTTGGCACCGGAGGAGCCAGCCAGACGAACGGTGGAGGTGGAGGCGTTCTGCTCGTGATCCGCATGGAGGGTAAAGATACGATCCATGGCGCGTTCAACGATGGGGTTGACCTTGTACTCTTCGGTCGGCACACCAAACATCATGTGCAGGAAGTTACCGGCATAGGAGAGGGCGTTACGCGGCTGCATGAACGGCTGGCCGATGGAGTACTTGTAACACATGGCGGCCAGAGTCGGCATCTTGGAGAGCAGACGGAAGGCACAGATCTCGCGATGCTGCTCGTTATTGATGTCGAGGGCATCGTGATAGAAGGCGGAGAGGGCGCTGACCACACCGCACATGATGGCCATGGGGTGGGAGTCACGACGGAAGCCGCGGAAGAAGAAGGCGATCTGCTCGTGCACCATGGTGTGGCGGGTGACCAGGCGTTCGAATTCGGCATATTGCGCCTTGGTCGGCGCTTCGCCGTACAGCAGGATATAGCAGACTTCCAGATAGGTGGCCTGGGTGGCCAACTGGGCGATGGGGTAACCACGGTGCAGCAAGACACCCTGATCCCCGTCAATGTAGGTAATGGCAGATTTGCAAGAACCGGTGGCCATAAAACCGGGGTCAAAGGTGAAATACCCCTGTGATCCCAATTTTCTGACATCGATGACATCCGGGCCAATGGTGCCGGAGAGGATCGGCAGTTCGACCGGATCTTTTCCGGGCAGGTGTAGGGTGGCTATCTTATCAGCCATAGCACGTCTCCTTTGCTCTTTATAATTTGGTTCCAGTCCTACTCTATTACGACTTTTATGACGCTGGCAAAGGTTGTTACCCATACCGAAGTGGCTGGAGCGCCTTATTTGAAACAGAGTTCCTTATCAATGTCAATTTTGCTGGAACCCCATTAATGGCATTAATGAAATGTTAAATTAAATATGCGATCGAGTTTGCGGTTTTGTGTTTTCTTTGTAGCTAATTGATTGTCTTCGGTTAAGGCCGCCGATATACTGCGCCACGTGGGTCATGGCTGCGGGTGTTTGAAACGCTTTGGCAAAGCCTGATGTGAAACCGAAAACTCGCGTTTTGGCTTTTTCAGAGTGTTTTGGTAACAAAAAACCAACAATCACCATTCCGTGCCCTCAAGTGTGAGTTAAAACAATAACTAACGTGCTCAATGGAGCTGAGTGGGCAAGCGTGAAAAACAAACAGAGACCGGTCAACCTCGACCTACAGACGATCAGCTTTCCTGTCACTGCCATTGCATCCATCCTGCACCGTGTTTCAGGGGTCATTACCTTTGTTGCACTGGGCATCTTGCTGTGGATGCTTGGTACTTCACTCGCCTCTCCCGAAGGGTTTGCAACCGTGGTTGCCATCATGGACAACTTCCTGGTCAAACTCGTGCTGTGGGGGATCCTGACTGCGCTGGCATACCACATTGTGGGCGGCTTGCGTCATCTGGTCATGGATATGGGCTATTGGGAAGAGCTGGAATCCGGCAATCAGAGCGCCCGCGTGGCCTTCGTGATCACCGCGATCCTGGCTGTATTGGCGGGAGTGCTTGTATGGTAACCAATTCTGCAACCTTCGGGCGCAGCGGCGTTCACGATTACATCCTGATCCGCGCCACCGCCCTCATCATGACCTGTTATGTCCTCTATCTGGTGGGCTTTGTCGCGTTCAACGACATCACCTACGAGGTGTGGGCAGGCTTCTTCGCCAAAACATTCACCAAGGTATTCACCCTGTTGACCCTGCTCTGCGTACTGATCCACGCCTGGATTGGTCTGTGGCAGGTGCTGACTGACTATATCAAGCCGGTAGGGCTGCGCGGGGCGCTGCAATTTGCCCTGGTCGTGGTGCTGTTTGTCTATCTGATGACGGGTTTCGTCGTGCTGTGGGGTGTGTAAGGTGACTATTCCAACTCGTGAATTTGATGCGGTGGTGATTGGTGCCGGTGGTGCCGGTATGCGCGCCGCGCTGCAGATTGCCCAGTCCGGCAAGAGCTGCGCTCTGTTGTCCAAGGTTTTTCCAACCCGTTCTCACACTGTCTCCGCCCAGGGCGGGATCACGGTTGCGCTGGGCAATGCCCACGATGACAACTGGCAGTGGCATATGTATGACACGGTAAAAGGTTCCGATTACATCGGTGATCAGGAAGCCATCGAGTACATGTGCAAAACCGGTCCCGAGGCTATCTATGAGCTGGAGAACATGGGGCTGCCCTTCTCCCGTTTCGATAACGGGTCTGTCTACCAGCGTCCGTTTGGTGGTCAGTCCAAGAATTTCGGTGGCGAGCAGGCTGCTCGTACCGCAGCGGCCGCCGACCGTACCGGCCACGCCCTGCTGCACACCCTTTACCAACAGAACGTCAAGAACAAGACCACCGTTTTCTCCGAGTGGTATGCGCTGGATCTGGTGAAAAACCAGGATGGCCATGTGGTGGGTTGTACCGCCATCGATATGGAGAGCGGTGAAGTGGTCTACTTCAAGGCCAAGGCCACCGTGCTGGCGACTGGCGGTGCCGGTCGTATCTACCAGTCCACCACCAACGCCCACATCAATACAGGTGACGGTGTCGGTATGGCGCTGCGTGCCGGTGTCGGCGTGCAGGACATGGAGATGTGGCAGTTCCACCCGACCGGCATCGCCGGGGCAGGGGTGCTGGTAACTGAAGGCTGCCGTGGTGAAGGTGGCTATCTGCTCAATAAAGATGGCGAGCGCTTCATGGAGCGTTACGCGCCGAACGCCAAGGACTTGGCCGGTCGCGACGTGGTGGCCCGCTCCATCATGATCGAGATCCGTGAAGGCCGTGGCTGCGATGGTCCCTGGGGCCCGCACATCAAGCTGAAGCTGGATCACCTCGGCAAAGAGGTGCTGGAATCCCGTCTGCCGGGCATCTGCGAGCTCTCTCGCACCTTCGCCCACGTGGACCCGGTCAAAGAGCCGATCCCGATCATCCCGACCTGCCACTACATGATGGGCGGCGTACCGACCAACGTGAATGGCCAGTGCCTGACCCAGGACAAGAACGGCAACGATGTGCCGGTGGTCGGTCTGTTTGCGGTGGGCGAAATTGCCTGTGTCTCCGTACACGGTGCCAACCGTCTGGGCGGCAACTCCCTGCTGGATCTGGTGGTGTTCGGCCGCGCGGCCGGCATGCATCTGGTCAACACCCTGGGCGAGATGGATCACGGCCGCGATGCTTCCGAGTCGGATCTCGATGCCGCACTGGCCCGCTTCAACCGCTGGGAAAATACCCGCAACGGCGAAGACCCGGTGCAGATCCGCAAAGACCTGCAGCGCTGCATGCAGAACAACTTCTCCGTATTCCGCGAAGGTGCGGCGATGGCAGAAGGGTTGGCCGAGCTCAAGGTTATCCGCGAGCGCCTCAAGTCAGCCCGTCTGGATGACACCTCCAAAGAGTTCAACACCCAGCGCATCGAGTGCCTGGAGCTGGACAACCTGATGGAGACGGCGTTTGCCACGGCGGTTGCCGCCAACTTCCGTACCGAGAGTCGCGGTGCTCACTGCCGCTTTGACTTCCCGGATCGCGACGACGAGAACTGGCTGTGCCACAGCCTCTATCATCCGGACACCGAGTCCATGACCCGTCGCGCTGTCAACATGTCACCCAAGACCCGTGAGGCGTTCCCGCCCAAGGTCCGGACTTACTGATTGCGGAGCCAGCCCTATGAACGTCACATTCTCTGTCTACAGATACAATCCGGATGTTGATAACGTCCCCCATATGAAGGAATATCGTCTTGATATTCCTGAAGGTTCCGACATGATGGTGCTCGACGCACTGATCCAGTTGAAAGAGCTGGATCCCACGCTCGCCTTCCGCCGCTCTTGCCGCGAAGGGGTCTGTGGATCAGACGGTCTCAACATGAATGGCAAGAACGGTCTTGCCTGTATCACCCCGCTCTCCGACCTGCTGAAGAAGGGCAATAACGTCGTTATCCGCCCCTTGCCCGGCCTGCCGGTGATCCGTGATCTGGTGATCGACATGACCCAGTTCTACACCCAGTGGGAGAAGGTCAAACCCTTCCTCATCAATGATGACAAGTTGCCGCCGGTGCGTGAGCACCTGCAATCCCCCGAAGAGCGCGCCAAGCTTGACGGCCTGTACGAGTGCATTCTCTGTGCCTGCTGCTCTACTTCGTGCCCCTCCTTCTGGTGGAATCCCGACAAGTTCATCGGTCCGGCCGGGCTGCTCGCCGCCTACCGCTGGCTGGCTGACAGCCGCGACACCGCGACCACCGAACGACTTGGGAATTTGGACGACGCATTCAGCGTGTTCCGCTGCCATGGCATCATGAACTGCGTGAACGTCTGTCCGAAAGGCTTGAACCCGACCAAGGCGATTGGCCAGATCAAGTCGATGTTGCTCAATCGGGCTGTTTAGTATCAGGGCCGGCCAGGTGCTGGCCCGACCTCTGGATAGCCATCCCACCCGTGGCAGGATGGCTATTTGACCCCTACAAGCTGCGCAGCAGTAACAAGAAGTACAAGGGATAGAAATGCATAACGGCGTGATGAAGGCCTGGTTGGAGTCATCTCACCTGGCTGGTGCGAATGCAAGCTATATCGAGGATTTGTACGAATCCTTCCTGGAAAATCCTGACTCCGTGTCCGACGAGTGGCGCAGCCTGTTTAGCGAGCTGCCCCAGGTCAATGGCCATGCGGTTGAACAACCCCACTCCCAGGTCCGCGATTATTTCCGTCGTCTGGCCAAGGATCCCTCTCGCTACAGTGTCCCCGTCTCCGATCCGCAAGTGGATGCCAAGCAGGTGCGGGTATTGCAGCTGATCAACGCCTTCCGTTTCCGTGGTCACCAGAATGCCAATCTGGACCCGCTGGGCCTGTGGCAGCGTGAAACCGTTGCCGAACTGGAGCCTGCGTTCCACAACCTGCAGGGCGCAGATATGGAGGCCACCTTCAATGTGGGCTCCTACGCCATCGGTCGTGAGACCATGGTGCTCTCCGACCTCTACGCCTCGCTGAAGAAGACCTATTGCGGCTCCATCGGCGCCGACTACATGCACCTCACCTCCACGGAAGAGAAGCGCTGGCTGCAACAGCGTCTCGAATCCATTGAGGGGAAGGGGAGCTACACCCTCGAAGAGAAGACCCGTTTCCTCGAGAGCCTGACTGCCGCCGAAGGGCTGGAGAAATATCTGGGCGCCAAGTTCCCGGGAGCCAAGCGCTTCTCGCTGGAAGGTGGCGACGCCATGATCCCCATGCTCAAGGAGCTGATCCGTCGCGCCGGTGAGCAGGGCTGCAAAGAGGCCGTTATCGGTATGGCCCACCGCGGTCGCCTCAACGTGCTGATCAACGTGCTGGGCAAGCGCGCTCAGGATCTGTTCGACGAGTTTGCCGGTAAGCATGGCGAATCCTGGGGCACCGGTGATGTGAAGTACCACATGGGCTTCTCCTCCGACTTCGCCACCCCGGGTGGCAACGTCCACCTTGCGCTGGCGTTCAACCCCTCTCACCTCGAGATCGTCAACCCTGTGGTCATCGGCTCGGTCCGTGCCCGGATGGATCGTCGCGGTGACAAGGATGGCTCCAGCGTGTTGCCCATCACCATTCACGGTGACTCGGCCATGGCCGGTCAGGGCGTGGTGGCCGAGACCTTCAACATGTCCCAGACCCGCGCCTATGGTGTAGGCGGGACGGTGCGCATCGTCATCAACAACCAGGTTGGTTTCACCACCTCCTATATCCGTGACCTGCGTTCCACCGAATATTGCACCGACATCGCCAAGGCGGTGCAGGCGCCGGTGCTGCACGTCAACGGGGATGATCCGGAAGCCGTGGTGCTGGTGACCCAGATTGCCTTGGATTACCGCAACACCTTCAAACGCGACGTGGTGATCGAACTGGTCTGCTACCGTCGTCACGGTCACAACGAAGCGGACGAGCCGAGCGCGACCCAGCCGCTGATGTACCAGAAGATCAAGCAGCACCCGACCCCGCGCAAGATCTACGCCGATCAGCTGGTGGCTGAGGGGAGCCTCGCCCAGGAGCGGGCGACCGAACTGGTCAACGAGTATCGCGAAGCGCTGGATCGCGGCGAGCGGGTGAGCAAGGAGTGGCGGCCGATGGAGCTGCACTCCGTCGACTGGACCCCTTATCTGGGCCACGACTGGAACATGGCCTATGAGAGTGCCGTGCCGATGGATCACCTCAAGAGCCTCGGCGAGCGGGTGAGCCAGTATCCGGCCACTCACGTGCTACAGCGTCAGGTCGAGAAGATTTACGAAGACCGCCGTCTGATGGCCGCTGGCGAGAAGCTGGTGGATTGGGGCTTTGCCGAGACCCTGGCCTACGCCACTCTGGTGGACAAGGGCTCCCGCATCCGCTTTACCGGTGAAGACTCCGGCCGTGGCACCTTCTTCCACCGCCACGCTGTGCTGCACAGCCAGACCGATGCCAGCACCTATACCCCGCTGTGCAACCTGCACGATGAGCAGGGTCCGTTCGAGGTGTATGACTCTGTGCTGACCGAGAACGCGGTACTGGCCTTTGAATATGGTTACGCCAGCGCCGAGCCGGCTGGCCTCACCATCTGGGAAGCCCAGTTCGGCGATTTCGCCAACTGTGCCCAGGTAGTGGTGGATCAGTTCCTCTCCTCCGGTGAGCAGAAGTGGGGCCGGATGTGCGGCCTGACCATGTTGCTGCCGCACGGTTACGAGGGGCAGGGCCCGGAGCACTCCTCCGCCCGTCTGGAGCGTTATCTGCAGATGTGCGCCCAGCACAACATGCAGGTGTGCGTGCCCTCTACCCCGGCGCAGGTGTTCCATATGCTGCGTCGTCAGGTGGTACGTCCGATGCGCCGTCCGCTCATCGTCATGACGCCCAAATCCCTGCTGCGCCATCCGCTGGCGGTGAGCAAGCTTGAAGAGCTGGCGGAAGGTACCTTCCAGAACGCCATCGGCGAGATCGATGCGCTGGATCCGAAAGCGGTCAAGCGCGTGGTCTTCTGCTCCGGCAAGGTCTACTACGACCTGCTCGATGCCCGTCGCAAGGCCGAGCAGCAAGATGTGGCATTGGTGCGAATTGAGCAGCTCTACCCCTTCCCGGAAGAGGAAGTGCGCGCCATTCTTGCCGATTACAGCCACGTCACCGACTTTGTCTGGTGCCAGGAAGAGCCGCAGAACCAGGGCGCCTGGTACTGCACCCGTCACAACTACGATGACGTGCTGCCGACCGGAGCCACCCTGCGTTATGCCGGTCGTCCGGCGTCCGCCTCACCGGCCGTTGGTTACATGTCCGTCCACGCCAAGCAGCAGAAAGCCTTGGTGGAAGATGCCCTTACTCTGGCCTAAGCCCTGAACAAGAAGTAACAAGGAACTGATTAGATGACTATCGAGATCAAGGTACCGGACCTGCCGGAATCAGTGGCGGATGCCACCATTGCCACCTGGCACAAGAAGCCGGGTGATATGGTTGCCCGTGACGAAGTGCTGGTCGACATCGAGACCGACAAGGTGGTGCTGGAAGTGCCGGCACCGCAAGCCGGTGTGCTGGGGGATATTCTGCAAGGGGAAGGGGCGACCGTGTTGTCCCGTCAACTGATTGCCATCCTCACCGCCGCCCCGGTGGCCGGTGAAGAGACCAAAGAGAAACCCGCTGAAGCGGTTGCCGATGATGGTGCCGATGGCTTGAGCCCCTCGGTGCGCCGCCTGATTGGCGAGCACGACATCGACGTGACCAAGCTGACTGGTACCGGCAAGGGCGGTCGCATCACCAAGGATGATGTGGAAGCCTTCATCAAGGCCAAGAGCCAGCCTGCGGCAGCCGCACCGGTCGCCGCTGCCGTTCCGGCAGCCAAGGTTGCCCCGCTGGGTGGTCGCACCGACAAGCGGGTACCGATGACCCGTCTGCGCAAGCGCATTGCCGAGCGTCTGCTGGAAGCGAAAAATACCACCGCCATGCTGACCACCTTCAACGAGGTCAACATGAAGCCCATCATGGATCTGCGCAAGCAGTACGGCGAGATCTTCGAGAAGAAGCACGGCATCAAGCTCGGCTTTATGTCCTTCTACGTGAAGGCGGTAGTGGAGTCCCTCAAGCGCTATCCGGAAGTGAACGCGGCGCTCGATGGCGATGACGTGGTTTACCACAACTACTTCGACGTCAGCATCGCCGTCTCTACCCCCCGTGGTCTGGTGACGCCGGTGCTGCGCGACTGCGACAACATGAGCCTGGCGGACATCGAGAAGGCCATCAAGGATCTGGCGGGCAAGGGCCGTGACGGCAAGCTGACGGTGGATGAACTGACTGGCGGCAACTTCACCATCACCAACGGTGGCGTGTTCGGCTCCCTGATGTCCACCCCGATCATCAACCCGCCCCAGAGCGCCATTCTGGGCATGCACAAGATCCAGGATCGCCCGATGGCCGTTGACGGCAAGGTCGAGATCCTGCCGATGATGTATCTGGCGCTCTCCTACGATCACCGTCTCATCGACGGACGCGAATCGGTAGGCTTCCTGGTCTCCGTCAAGGAGCTGCTGGAAGACCCGACCCGTCTGTTGCTGGACGTCTAAGCCTGTGGCACCCGGGCAAGGGGTTTGCGCCCCGAGCGGAGTGTGCCGCTGGACGTTTGAGTAATACCCGAGCGATTGAAAGATAACGAGGGGCCGCCCAGGCCCCCATTCACAGGGGATTGAGAAACACCAGCCCCGGACGGAAATACCTACAACACGGATAGAGCATCTATGAATCTGCATGAATATCAGGCAAAACAGCTGTTTGCCGAGTATGGCCTGCCGGTCTCCGAAGGTTATGCCTGTGCTACCCCACAAGAAGCGGCCGAAGCGGCCGACAAGATTGGCGGCAATACCTGGGTCGTCAAATGCCAGGTACACGCCGGTGGCCGCGGTAAAGCGGGCGGCGTGAAAGTGGCCAAGAGCAAGGATGAGATCCGTGCTTTTGCCCAGAACTGGCTTGGCAAAAATCTGGTGACCTACCAGACCGACGCCAACGGCCAGCCGGTCACCAAGATCCTGGTGGAATCTTGCACCGACATCGCCAAAGAGCTCTACTTGGGCGCCGTAGTTGACCGTGGCTCTCGCCGCGTGGTCTTCATGGCCTCGACCGAAGGTGGCGTGGATATCGAGAAGATCGCCCACGAAACCCCACATCTGATCCACAAGGCGGCTATCGATCCGTTGGTGGGTCCGCAGGCTTATCAGGCCCGCGAATTGGCCTTCAAACTGGGTCTGGTCGGCGATCAGATCAAACAGTTCACCAAGATCTTCATGGGTCTGGGCCAGATGTTCCTGGATTGCGATTTCGCGCTGCTGGAGATCAACCCGCTGGTGATCACCGCGCAGGGCAACCTGCACTGCCTGGATGGCAAGATCAATATCGACGCCAACGCACTGTATCGTCAGCCCAAGCTGCGCGAGATGCACGACCCGTCACAAGATGACCCCCGCGAAGCGCACGCTGCCCAGTGGGAGCTCAACTATGTGGCCCTCGATGGCAACATCGGCTGCATGGTCAACGGCGCTGGTCTGGCCATGGGCACCATGGACATCGTCAACCTGCACGGCGGCAAGCCGGCCAACTTCCTTGACGTCGGCGGCGGCGCCACCAAGGAGCGCGTAACCGAGGCGTTCAAGATCATCCTCTCCGACAACAACGTCAAAGCGGTGCTTGTCAACATCTTCGGCGGCATCGTGCGCTGCGACATGATCGCAGAAGGCATCATTGGTGCGGTCAAGGAAGTGGGGGTCAAGGTGCCCGTCGTGGTCCGTCTGGAAGGCAACAACGCCGAGCTGGGTGGTATCAAGCTGGCCGAGAGCGGCCTCAACATCATTGCGGCCAAGAGTCTGACCGATGCCGCGCAGCAAGTCGTCAAAGCAGCGGAGGCCAACTGATGAGCGTACTGATCAACAAGGACACCCGAGTCATCTGCCAGGGCTTTACCGGCGGTCAGGGTACTTTCCACTCCGAGCAGGCGCTCTCCTACGGCACCCAGCTGGTGGGCGGCGTCTCCCCGGGCAAGGGCGGTACCACCCATCTGGGCCTGCCGGTGTTCAACACCGTCCGTGACGCGGTCGAAGCGACCGGCGCCACCGCCTCCGTCATCTATGTGCCGGCGCCGTTCTGCAAGGATGCCATCCTGGAAGCGATCGACGCGGGCATCAAGCTGATTGTCACCATCACCGAAGGCATCCCAACGCTGGATATGCTGGACGTCAAAGTGAAGCTGCAAGAGACCGGCGTGCGGATGATCGGCCCCAACTGCCCGGGCGTGATCACTCCGGGTGAGTGCAAGATCGGCATCATGCCGGGCCACATTCACAAGCCGGGCAAGGTGGGCATCGTTTCCCGCTCCGGCACCCTGACCTACGAAGCGGTCAAGCAGACCACTGACGAGGGCTTTGGCCAGTCCACCTGCGTCGGTATCGGTGGCGACCCCATCCCGGGCTCCAACTTTATCGACATTCTGGAGATGTTCCAGAACGACCCGCAGACCGAAGCGATCGTGATGATCGGCGAGATCGGCGGCAACGCCGAGGAAGACGCGGCCGCCTATATCAAGGCCCACGTCACCAAGCCGGTGGTCTCCTATATCGCCGGTGTTACTGCCCCTCCCGGCAAGCGGATGGGCCACGCTGGCGCCATTATCTCCGGTGGCAAGGGTACTGCCGCCGAGAAGTTTGCCGCGCTGGAAGATGCTGGCGTGAAAACCGTCCGGTCGCTTGCCGATATCGGCAAAGCCCTGCGCGAAGTAACCGGCTGGTAATTCCTGTTAGCCCGTTATCTCTAATAAAAAACCGCCCAATGGGCGGTTTTTTAATTAAAGTGGTATTTTTTACACCAGCTTACGAGTGTATATTACCATTGAAGTTATTTTGTCAAAAACATGAAGCCATAGTTACCTATAATTCCAGCGGCAATACTTGCAACATATGAAAATATTATGATTATCATAGTGTTTTTACTTTTCTTATCTATAGAGTCTTTTAACTTAATTGCTTTGCTGGAAAGTAATACATGTGATTGTCGTGCGCTACGAGTGAAAGCTAAAAACAAGGCAGTGATTATCGGTGCGAAAAACAAGCAGGCCAGCCACCAAAGAGTCTTTGATCTTTTTGAAGCTTCAATCTGAGAGACAGCATCAAATATAGTGTCTAGTTTTTTATTTATGATCGAAATATCAATATTTTCAATTTTTATAAGAGATTGGTATTCTTGTTGTAGGGTATGTAGTGCATCATTTCCAGAATTTATTTCGTTATAGATGGGATAAAATGTCATTAGTCCGAATATAGCCAATGCCATAATTAGTCGGGATAATTCAACTATCGTATCTCTCAAACGGCGAGATTCTGTGACCTCTTTAATACAGGTGGAAATAATGTTTTCTATATCATCACCCCATGTCCGTTCTGTATGGTCAATCTGAATGTTAATAAGGGAATCTTTAGTGCTAAATAGGAAAAGATCCGTGTACCTCTCGACGAGTAGAGATTTCTCTGATGGTTTTTTATTGTAAATTAAGGCAGTAAACGAAATCTGTTGTTTTTCTGGGTGAGGCCGGTTAGGAAATTGAACAAGATATTCCCAGACAATCTTCACACAGTTTGAAATTTCTGGTTTTGTTTCATTATAAGCGCGAAATGAGTCAACTGTTGTGATAGTTCTTTTTACCCCATTGTCGAAGTAAACAACAGCAGTAAAATTTATTAAATGTGAGTTTGCTTGTTGTGAAATACGTTGATCTATCATCTCATGTAAATTTATAAGCCATGAATGATCTATTTCAAATATAACATCGTAAGTTCTTTCGAGAGATTGTTTTTGACCTAGCAGATCACTTATAAAGCCACCTAAGTCTCTTTTGCTGACAGGTATTGATAATACAGTGCTTGATTCATCGTCATAAGTATTGGAAGTAATGCTAGTATTCACGGCTATATATCCCTTGTTATCTTTAGAACGTTCTGTATGTTGTATGTTTTTAATTTTTTAAATATTACGCAGTCATTATTAGTTATCCCCGATTTTAGTGGGTGAGGATTAGCATAAATAAAGTTCGATGACCGAAGTAATGGTTTTCAACTGAGGCATGTTAACTGAGCTCTTGGGCGTATGAAACTCCTGAAAACAAAAAAATAAAAAACAAAATAAATTATTGATATAAGTCATTTTTGTTGATGAGTAGTACAGTTTTTATCTCGTATGTTGGGCTAAAAAGGGTAGGTTGGTGCTGAACGAAGTGAAGCCCAACGTTTACCGTGAAATATGTCTGTAAATCTGTTTTATGGTTCAGCCACATCCTTGTTTATCCCGTTCTGGTTGGCATAATCATGCTCGCCTGTTGGGCTTCGCTACGCTCTGCGCCAACCTACAAATCACGCTATCTCAACCCTGCCGCCGCTGGGGCCCATCAGCGGATCACGCTTGGCGATAATGCTCCCTCAGATTTCACCTGTAAAAATGCCGACCCTCGGGTCGGCAGTTTCAAGAAATAGGGTGTGGGGCGAAACAGTATGAGAAATGGTTACCCTCTATCGCCGGGCTATTTATCCGCCTTGCCCGCTGCATCGGCAAGTTTGGCCAGCTGTTTGTCATACCAGGCCACCGGGCGGTTATCATCTTCCGCCCGCTCCTTGCGTCGGATGGCGTTGCGCACCGCCATGGCCCCCAGCCAGCGAAACGGCTCGGGCGGGAAGTAGCCACGCGGGCCGCTGACCAGGGCGCATTCACGCCAGGGTTTATCCTCCTCCCGCACCTCATCTCTCACCAAAGCCGCCAGGATCTGGCCGCCGATCCAGCTTTGCGCCACTCCGTTGCCAGAGTAGCCGAGGCCATAGACGATATTGGGCTGCCCTCGCCAGTGGCCGAAGAAGGGGAGGCCATCTACCGAGCGGTCGGAGGCGCCGCACCAGCTGGCGGCGATGGGCACCTCTTTGAGCGCTGGAAAGAAGCGGCGCAGGGTGCGGGTAAGGGGGGCAAGATAACGGCTAGGGGCATCAAACTCGGCCAGATGGCGGTTGGCAAAGGCGAAGGTGTTGCCCCCCTTGCCCAGCATCAGCCGCCCTTGTGGAGTGGAGCGGTAGTAATGGACAAAGGTGCGGCCATCCACCACGCTGCGGCCGTGCGCAAGCTGCTGGGCAGCCAGTGCATCCGGCGCGGGGTCGGTTATCACCATATCGGAGGAGACCAGCACGATACTGCGGCGAAACTCGCGAAAGTGCTGCACCATGGCGCTGTTGATGGCCAGCACCACCTTGCGGGCACGCACCTCACCTTGCGGTGTTTTCACCCGTGTCGGCTGGCCCGCCTCAAGGCGCTGCATGGGGGAGTGTTCATAGACCTCGACCCCCAGTTCCCGCGCCACCCGCAGCAGGCCGCGCACCAGCAGTGCCGGTTGCACCGAACCCGCGTGGGGGCTGTAGAGCCCCTCCAGATGAACGTGGGAGCCGCTCTGGCTCGCCAGTTTATCCTCTTCAATCGCCTGCCACTGGTTAAGGTCTGCGCGTTTGAGTTCCTGCAATACCGGCTCCATCAGGCCGCGCTGGGCCTCGCTGGTGGCTGTGTAGCAGGTGCCCTCGACCCTCAGCTGTGCTTCTATGTTGTGCGTTTCGCAGAAGTGGGCGATCTCGTGTACCGCCTGCTCGGATCTTTGTACCAGCCAGGCGGCCTGCTCTTCGCCAAAGAGGCGCTTTAAGGTCAGGTATTTGGCCGACCAGGTGAGCAAACAGCCGCCGTTGCGCCCCGAGGCACCGCTGCCGCAGCGATCTTTTTCCAGCACCAGGATACGTAAGGCAGGTTCGGCCTGTTTAAGGGCGATGGCGCTCCACAGCCCGGTAAAGCCGCCACCGACGATGCAGACATCGACCTCGTGGTTGCCGACCAGGGGCGTGGGCGGCGCGGGTTGTTCGGCGGCGAGCGCCTCGGCCAGCCAGAAGGGGAGAGTGGACATGATGACTCCTCGATATGGTTATTGGTGGCGCCAGCGCTGGGTGCGATCCAGCAGGGCGCGACTTAAAAAGAGCTGGAGCAGCTTGACGGTGGTGGCGGCCAGCAGGATCAGGGTGGCCATGGCGGCGGCCGCGGCGGTATCGCCGGAATCCTCCATATTGAGCACGGCGATGGAGGCGAGCACGCTGTCGCTCGAATAGAGGAAGATCACCGCCGAGGTGGTGGTCATGGCGTTGACGAACAGATAGATGAAGATCTCCAGCAGCGCGGGCAGGGAGGCGGGCAGGGTGACTCGCCAAAACGCCTTCCAGAGCGGAATGCGCAATGAGATGGCCACCAGCTCCAACTCCTTGGGCAATTGCTTGAGGCTGGTCAGCGCCGTCATATGACCCACGGTGTAGTAGTGGATGACGCAGGAGAGCACCATCAGTGGCAGAGTGCCATAGAGGCTGCCAAAGAGCGGATTGCCGTTGAAAAAGAAGATATAACCTAGCCCCAGCACCATGCCGGGCACCGCCAGCGACAGCATGGCAAGCAGATGTAGCAATTGGCGCAGCGGCGCAAAGTGGCGCCCCTTCTCCTGCGCCCAGGCCAGCACCATCACCAGCACGGTGCCGATAAGCGCGGTATAGAGGCCCAGCTGCAAGGTGTTGGTAAAGGGCTGCCAGCCGTAGACGCTGTTGCTGTCAAAGGCGTAGTGATCCAGCGTCAGCTCGAGGTTGTAGGGCCAGAACTGCACTAGGGAGCCGTAAACGGCCATCCCCACCAGCGCCAGAAACAGCAGGGCCCAGAGCGTGCACCAGCCGAGCGCCAGCAGGTCACGCAGCCGATGGGGTTTGGGCTGATAGGGCACCGCCTTGGTGCTGCTCTGCTCCTGCATCTTGCTGCGCACTCTGTGCTCCAGGGCAAAGCTCAACAGTGCCGGCAGCAGCAGGGTGACGCTGGCCACTGCGCCGAGGGAGAAGTTCTGCATCCCGATCACCTGCCGGTAGATATCGGTAGCCAGCACGCTGTACTGGCCGCCAATCACCTTGGCTACCCCGAAGTCGCAGATGGTGAGGGTGAAGACCGCGATGGCTGCGCTGAGCAGGCCATAACGGGCGGTAGGCAGGGTGACGGTGACAAAGGTGCGCCAGCCGCTGCTGCCCAGCACCCGGGAGGCTTCATAGAGGCGGGCATCGCTCTGACCCAGCGCCGTGATAAGGATCATCAGGGCGTGAGGGAAGCACCAGAAGCCAAGACTGATGACGATGCCGATGGGGCCGTAGATGCTCTCGCCGCCAAGTAGCCCCTTGGCGATCCCCTGATTGCCAAACCAATAGACCAGACTGATGGCGGGCAACAGGGAGGGCATCAACAGCGGGATCAAACCGATCAGGCGAAACAGGCTCTTGCCCGGCATGCAGGTGCGGGTGAGGGCATAGGCGTAGCCAAAGGCGATGGTCACCACCAGCGCGGTGATCAGCACCCCGAGCCAGAGGGTGTTGCCTATGGTGCGCCCCAGATGAGGGGAGTCGAAGTAGGCGCTGAAGTTGGCAAGGCTCACCCAGAGGCCGTTCTCATCCTGCAGACTCTTTTGCAGCATGGTGAGCAGTGGCAGCAACAGACCGCCGGTGAGCAGGGCGATGCCGAGCACCAGCAGGATCAGTTGCAGCAGCTGATCCCGGCTCCAGCCGCGACAGAGCCGCTGCCAGCGAGAGTCTTGGCGGGCTGTCACTGGTGGCTGCAGGGAGGAGGTCGCGAAGGGGGCTGTCATGGGCGATCTCCTTCAAACAGTTGCATCGCCCCGGCGGGCCAGTGCAGCGAGCAGCGCATGCCGCTGCGCCAGCCACCCTGTTCGTGGCGGGGCAGCTCGTGGGTCGGGCGCTCCACCAGAATTTGCTGTGGGCCCAGATAGGTGTCGGCGGTGCAGATAAGACGCTGGGCAGCGCCGAGAAACTCCACCTGATCGATGGTTGCTTCAACGCCATGTTGCCCAAGATACGGCTCGCTCGGCGCACTCAGGGTGATCGCCTCGGGGCGGATCGCCACCTGCAATTTGCTGCCGGCCGTGGCCTGATTGGCGAGTTGCAGCGGTTGTTCGTTGAGGCGCACCTGATTGGGGCTCAGCACCAGGGTCTCGAGGAAGTTCATGGTACCGACAAAGCTTGCCACGAAACGGCTGGCAGGCTGGTGGTAGATCTCCTGCGGGGTGCCCACCTGCACGATGCGGCCGCCCTCCATCACCACGATGCGATCGGCCATGGTCAGCGCCTCTTCCTGATCGTGGGTCACCATGATGGTGGTGATGCCAAGGCGCTGCTGCAGGGCGCGGATCTCGCTGCGAAGGTGGGTGCGCACCAGCGCATCCAGCGCGCTGAGCGGTTCGTCCAGCAGCAACAGACCGGGGGAGAGGGCGAGCGCCCGGGCCAGCGCTACGCGTTGCTGCTGGCCGCCAGAGATCTGGCTCGGGTATTTGTGGGACTGGGCAGTGAGATCCACCAGCCCCAGCCAGTGATCGACTCGCTCCTTGATAAGATCCCGCGCCAGCCCCTGATTCTCAAGGCCAAAGGCGATGTTCTGGGCCACCGTCAGGTTGGGGAAGAGAGCATAGGACTGAAACACGATGCCAAAATCGCGCTCCTGGGGCGGCAGGCGGGAGATATTGCGCCCCCCTTGCCAGATCTCGCCGCTGTCCGGCAGATCCAGTCCGGCGATGGCTCTGAGCAGAGTGGTCTTGCCGCAGCCGGAGGGGCCGAGAAAGCAGATAAACTCCCCTGGCTCAATGGTCAGAGAGATCCCTTTAAGGGCCTGAAAAGCACCGAACTGCTTGTTGAGATGTTGAATGTCCAGATAGGGCTGGGTCATGGTTCGACTCGCTACTGATTTGGTATATACCAGTTTGCGGGTGAAGTGTGACGGTCAGGTGATCGGGGGATGACAGCTTGATGACAGTCAAATGACATCGGGTCGCCAGCAAGTGGCTGGGCACTGTGCGAATGGACTAAGCATCGCTAATTGAAGGCAATACAAACTCGGGAAGTTAAAACCAAAAAGCGAAGGCCAACAGCTGTTGGCCTTCGACTGGCAGTTTATTGGCGGTGGTGTGTCTGGCGTGAACAAACCGCCGCCCTTCACGCTTACTGTTTGGCTTCGGTCTTGCCGTCGAAGCTGGCGCTCCACTGGGCCAGGATGGCGTTGCGCTCGCGGGCTGCCCAGCTAAAGTCGTTGTCGATCATCTGGCCTTTGATATCCGCCGGATAGCCCGCTCTCGGTTGGGCTACATCGGGAATGGCGACCACGGCGAACGACTTGTTGTAGAGGGCGTTGGCCTGTTCGGTGGCGGCAAAGTCGAGCAGCTGTTTGGCGGCTTCCAGCTTGGGAGTGCCCTTGATGATGGCGGCGGCTTCCATATCCCAGCCCGAACCCTCTTTCGGGAACACCACCTCGATGGGGGCACCCTTGGCCTTGAGGCTGGTAGCCGGGAAGTCGAAGGAGATACCGATCACCGTCTCGCCGCTGGCGGCCAGCTTGCAGGGGGCTGAGCCCGAGTGGGTGTAACGGTCGATATTCTGATGCAGGCCGTTCATAAATTGCCAGCCCTGCTGCTCGCCCATGGTCTGCAGCCAGCCCGCAACGCTCAGGTAACCGGTACCGGAGGAGCTGGGGTTGGGCATGATCACCTTGCCCTTGTAGATGGGCTTGGTGAGGTCGGCCCAGCTGGTGGGGGCCGGGATCCCCTGTTTTTCTGCCTCTACCTTGTTGAAGCAGATGGCGCTGAAGAAGGCGTCCAGACCGATCCAGTGCGGCTCGGCCTTGCTGTCGCGAAAGCGGCTGTCGAGCTTGTCCAGCCCTTTCGGTGCATAGGCATTGAGCATCTGCTGCTGATCGAGCTGCATCAGGCTGGTGGCGGCCAGTCCCCATACCACATCCGCTTTGGGCTGGGCCTTTTCTGCCAGCAAGCGGGCGGTGACCACGCCGGTGGAGTCACGCACCCACTTGATGTTGATGTCCGGATGCTGGCGCTCGAACGCGGTTTTCAGCTCGTTGAGCTGCTCCGGTTCGAAGGCGGTGTAGACGGTGAGATCGGTCGCGGCCAGTGCCGGGGCGGTCATGGCAGCCAGCACGGCGGCAGCCAGCAGATGGGTTCCCTGTTTCATCCTCTTCTCCAGTTAAATTGGTTTGGTATAAACCAGATTGGTCGAGAGAGAGGCTAGGGGATCTTTATGACGTGACCGTGACAGCCCCGTGACGTTTTGCCGTTCCTGATTTATCCGTGACTAATCCTGGGTATCCACCTCGATCTCCAGACTGTCGTGACGCCAGTACTCCAGATCGAAGTCGAGTACCCGGCCGTGCTGATCGAAGTTGAGTCGCTCGAGGCGCAGGGCGGGTAGACCGGCGGTGGCCCCCAGCGCCTTGGCCACCTCGTCCGGCAGGGCGGTGGGGAAGAAACGTACCTGCATGCGGGCGTAGTGGAGATCGTAATGGGCCTGGTAGATCTCGGTCAGACTGCCGTTGAGATCCAGCTCCAGCAGGCCGGGTACCCGCTCAGGCAGGCAGTGGTTCTCGCAGTAGCAGATGGCGCGCCCGTTGGCGTAGCGCAGCCGTTTTAGCAGAAACAGGCTGTCGAACGGCTTGAGCTGCAGCTGCGCCATCAACGCGGGCGGTACTGCCTGGCGGCTTTTCTCCAGCAGCTCGGTGTGCGGTTCTCCCCCTTGCTCCCGCACTATCTGGTGAAAGTTGGAGGTGCGTCTGGGGTTCAAGCGAAAGCGCGGCGGGGTGACGAACCAGCCGCGGCGATCCTCCCGATAGATAAGGCCGTTCGCCTCCAGCTGCACCAGTGCCTCGCGGATGGTAACCCGGGTGGTGCCATAGAGTTCCCCCAGCAGCCGCTCGGAGGGAAGCTTGTCGTTGGGGGCCAGACCCCCTGCCAGGATCTGGTTGGCGAGGGCATCCTTGATCTGCAGATATTGCGGTTTGCTCATGAAAATCCCTGATTGTGCAATGAGTTGTGCAATGAGTTGGGCAATGGGCTGGGGACAGGGCAGGTCATCTGCCCGGTCGTTTCACGGCAACATCAACATGCGTTGGTAGATACCAGAATCGCCCCTGTTGTTCAGGCTTCCTAGATTATCGCGATCCCTGCGCTGAAAATGAATTTTTTGTTGCACGTAGCGCCACCCCTTTGACCTTGGCGGGGCAGTTACCCACAATGTGCTCATTCTGGTATATACCAAAAGGAGCGAAGTCATGACCCATATTCCTGCGGCCCCCGCCGCCGTTGATTACCTGCTGCTGACCCCGGGCCCCCTCTCGACCACCGCCACGGTGCGCGCCGCCATGCTGCAAGACAGCTGTACCTGGGATGCGGACTACAATCAGGGCGTGGTGGAGCCCATCCGCCGCGAGCTGGTGCGCCTCGCCACTGGCCCTGAATATCAAAGTGACTACAGCGCCGTGCTGCTGCAGGGGAGTGGCAGCTATGTGGTGGAGAGTGTGCTGGGCTCGGCGATAGGCGTCGATGAGTGTCTGCTGATCATCAACAACGGCGCCTACGGTGCCCGCATGGGGGAGATGGCCCGCTGCCTTGGCCTACGTCACCATGAGCTGGACTGCGGCGAGACCACCCGCCCGGAGCCCGCCGCCATCGAGGCGATGCTGGCGCGCCACCCCGAGATCACTCATCTGGCCATGGTGCACTGCGAGACCACCACCGGCATGCTCAATCCGCTCGATGAGGTAGCTGCGCTCTGCCAGCGCCGCGGCATCCGCCTGATCGTCGATGCCATGAGCAGCTTTGGCGGTATACCCATCGACATGGGACACCTTGGCATCGAGTTTCTCATCAGCTCTGCCAACAAGTGCATTCAGGGGGTGCCGGGCTTTGGCTTAGTCATCGCCCGCCGCGCCGCGCTGGCGGCCTGTGCCGGGCGCGCCCGCTCGGTCTCCCTCGACCTGCACGCCCAGTGGCAGACCATGGAGCAGCAGGGGGGCAAGTGGCGCTTTACCTCGCCCACCCATACCGTGCTCGCCTTTGCCCAGGCGCTGCGCGAGCTGGATGAGGAGGGGGGCATTGAAGCCCGTCATCAGCGTTACAGTGAAAATCAGCGCACGCTGGTGGCGGGGATGACTGCCCTCGGCTTTGCGCCACTGCTGCCAGAACAGTGGCAATCTCCCATCATCACCGCCTTCTACTCTCCGACCCACCCTGACTACCGCTTCGCCGACTTCTACCAGCGGCTCAAGGCGCTGGGCTTTGTCATCTATCCGGGCAAGGTCTCCCAGGCCGATTGCTTCCGTATCGGCAATATCGGCAACGTGACCCCGGAGCGGGTGTGCGATCTGCTCGCCGCCATGGCCAGCGCCTGCTACTGGCAAGGGGACGCGCGATGACCAGCATGCTGGCTCAGGGTCGTGACCTGTGTGGCCGCGATTTGCATGACCATAAGCTGCACGGCAGCGGCCGTGCCGATAGCGAAGGGGATATCAACCTCGGCGAGGGGCGGGCGCGCTGGTGGGCGGGCCAGAGCGAAGATGTACGGGCCGGATTGGCGGAGGATAGCCGCTACTTCCTCCATCAGGCGCTCTCCACCCCCTGTCTGGATTTGATCGAGGGGGCGCAGGGGAGCTGGTTGACCAGCGTATCGGGCAAGTGTTACCTCGATTTTCACGGCAACAGCGTCCATCAGCTGGGCCACGGCCACCCCAGGGTGGTGGCCGCGGTGCAGCAGCAACTCGCCGATCTGCCGTTTGCGCCCCGCCGCTACACCCATCAGGTTGCCATCGACTGTGCCCGCACCCTGGCTGAACTGGCCCCCGGCGATCTCAACCGGGTTCTGTTCGCCCCCGGCGGCAGCGAGGTGGTGGGGATTGCCCTGAAGCTTGCCCGCTTTATCACCGGCAACAGCAAGGTGGTATCCCTGTGGGATGCCTTTCACGGCGCCTCCCTCGATGCTATCTCAGTTGGTGGCGAGGCCTGTTTTCGCGCCGGTATGGGCCCGCTGATGGCCGGAGTGGAGCGCATTCCGCCTCCCACCCGTTATCGCGGTGTCTGGTACCGCGGGGAGGGGGATGACCTGCACTACGCCGATTATCTGGAGTATGTCATCGAGAAGGAGGGGGGGATCGGCGCCTTTATCGCCGAGCCGATCCGCAACACCGATGTACAGGTGCCCTCGAAGGCCTACTGGCAGCGGGTGCGGGAGATCTGCGATCGCCACAAGGTGCTGCTGATCGTCGACGAGATCCCGAATGCCCTGGGTCGCACCGGCCACTGGTTCAGCTTTGAAGAGTTCGGCATCGAGCCCGACATCATCTGTCTGGGCAAGGGGCTGGGGGGCGGGGTGGTGCCGTTTGCAGCGCTCATCACCCGCGACCGGTTCAATCAGGCCGCAGCTATTTCACTCGGTCACTACACCCACGAGAAGAGCCCTATCGGCTGCGCGGCGGCGCTCGCGACCATCGCGACCATCCGCGAAGAGGGGTTGCTGGCAAAAGCGCAGGAGGATGGCCGTTTTATGGCGGCCGAGCTCGGCAAGTTGGCCGAGCGTCACCCGCTGATAGGACAAGTACGCGGTATCGGCCTCCTGTGGGCGCTCGATCTGGTGGTCGATCATCAGAGTCGCGCCCGCAATAGCCAGGCCGCCGAGCGGCTGCTCTACCGCTGTCTGGAGCTGGGGCTCAGCTTCAAGATCTCCCAAGGGAACGTTATCCAGCTCTCGCCACCGCTCAATATCGCCCGCGCCGATCTGGTGCGCGCCATCGCTATTCTCGATCGCGCCCTCGGCGAGATCGCACTTTCACCGAAACAGGAACATCACCATGACTGACTTGCAGATTGTTGTAGACCCGACCACCGACGTAGAGGTGCTGATCCTCGACTGGGCCGGCACCGTCGTCGATTTCGGCTCCTTCGCCCCCACCTCCATCTTCGTCGAGGCCTTCGCCCGCGCCTATGACTTCCCCGTGACTCTGGATGAGGCGCGCCAGCCCATGGGGTTGGGCAAGTGGGATCATATCGCCGCGCTGGGCCGTCTGCCCTCGGTGGATGCGCGCTGGCAGGCACGCTTTGGCCACCCCATGAGCCACGCCGAGGTGGACCACATTTATCACACCTTTATGCCGCTGCAGATTGCCGCCGTGACCCGCTTCGCCGACCCCATCCCCGGCGTGTTGCCGGTGCTGGATGCTCTGCGGGGTCAGGGGATGAAAATCGGCTCCTGCTCCGGTTATCCCCGTCCTGTGATGGAGGCGCTGGTACCTGCTGCGGCCGATCACGGCTATCGGCCGGATCACTGGGTCGCCACCGACGATCTCAAAGCCGGTGGTCGCCCCGGCCCCTGGATGGCGCTGGCCAACGTGATTGAGCTGGGAGTGAGCTCGGTGCATCGCTGCATCAAGGTGGATGACGCCGTGCCGGGTATTAGCGAAGGGCTTAACGCGGGCATGTGGACGGTGGGATTGTCGGTTTCCGGCAACGAGTTTGGCGCCACCTGGGACGAGTTTGTCGCCATGAGTGAGGCTGAGATCGCCGCCCGGCGCGCACCGGCCGAGGCCAAACTGCGGGCGGCGGGGGCACACTATGTGATTGATACCCTGGCCGACATCGCCCCGGTTATCGCCGATATCAACCGCCGTCTGGCCGCTGGCGAGCGGCCGTAGGCCATCTGCTTGGTCTAACAAAAGCGCTTGGCTGGCTTTAGATACAAC
>NZ_JBFOCS010000030.1:0-15874 GCF_040907905.1 Aeromonas sp. s13
ATCACTGATGCGGACGGCGACACCGACAGCGCCAGCAGCAGTCTGGATTTGGGTGGACTGGTGAGCTTTAGCGACGAGGGCCCGAGCATCAGCGCTAACGAAGCAGTGCAACTGGACGATGATGTCCTGGCGGGCGGCATAGCTGGCGGCACGAGCGACGACCCGAACGAGGTCAACGTCAGCGGAACCCTGGGCCACAGCTTCAGTGCCGACGGCGCTGGCAGCATCCAGTGGCTGACCAGTGGCGCACCGGGCGGTTACACCTATGAAGCGGGGTCTGGTGGTTCACTGCTGGTCAAACAGGCTGGCGTGACCGTGCTGACGGTGACGCTGAACAGCGCCACGGGTGCCTACAGCGTGACGCAGAATGCACCGATCAAGCATGCCGACGGCAATGACGAGAATAACGCCAGCTTCACGCTGAGCTACCGTGTTACCGATGCCGACCAAGACAGCGTGGATGGCAGCCTGACCATCAACGTCGACGACGACACGCCGGTAGCACAGAACGATACGGCCATCGTTGCCGAATCCAGTGGCAAGGACTTCAATGTCGCCTTCGTCCTGGACTCGAGCGGCAGTATCAATGGTACCGAGTTCGCCACCATGATGACGGCCGTCAGGGCCTCGGGAGAGGCTCTGTTCAATGGCTCCGACGGTTCTGTGCAGATCACCATCGTGGCCTTCTCCACTGGCGCGACCTCCTACACGGCGGTCAGTTCGCTGGCGGCCTTCGAGTCGCTGGTCGACAACATCCTGGCCAACCGTCCCTTCAACGGCAATACCAACTTCACGGCGGCGGTTGAGAAGACCATGGATGTCTACGACCCAATCCCGGGTTGGAGCAATCAGGTATTCTTCATCAGCGATGGCAATCCGAATGTTGATACAGGTGTGAACAACTCGTTGCAGAGTGGCACAGCGACGGATTGGAACAACTTCATCGACAGCAATGGCATAAACGTCACCGCCATTGGAGTGGGTAACGGTATCAATAGTACGCGGCTGCAGGATGTCGATTTGGACGGAAGCGGCTCACCGATTCTGGTGGCTGATTTCGATGACCTTATCAATACCTTACTTGACCAAATCTCTGGCAATGTGATCGGTGGCAATGTCCTGCTCGGCAACGACAATGCCGTGGGTGGAGGGGATGACGATGCCTATGGTGCCGACGGCGCTGGGCGGGTGCTGTCGATCGAGATCGATGGGGTGACCTATACCTGGAACGGCGGGGGCATCATCGCGGTGAGTACTGGCGGTAGCATCGCCGGTAGCCAGTTGAACAGCATCCTCACCGATCTGGGCGGCAAGCTGAGCTTCAACTTCGCCGACGGGACCTGGAGTTACACGGCCCCGCAGAGCGTTCCGTCGGATACCAGCGAGAGTTTCGACTACGTGATCATCGACAAGGACGGCGACCCGTCGCCGGCCACGCTGACGGTCAATATCGAGGATGCTGCACCGGTGATCGGCAGGGTGGACGAGGACGAACTGCCCGGTGGTATTACCGATAACGATCTGCAGATCACGGTTGCCACCGGCAGCCTGACCGAGCTCCTGATCGGCAACGATCCCGCCACCTTCAGCTTGCAGAGCTCGCCGGCGTTCCTGCCGACCCTGACCTCCGATGGGGTGGCCGTCACCTACAAAGTCGTCGGCAATACCCTGACGGCGATGGCGGGCGCGGCCACCATCTTCACCCTAGTGGTGCATGCCAATGGCGCATATACCTTCACGCTCAGCGGCCCGCTGGATCATCCGCTGGCCAACGGCAACGACAACGAAATCCTCACGCTGAACCTGACCGAGGCAGTCCAGGCCACCTACGGTGGTAATCCGGTGCCGCTGGCCGGTGATCTGCTGATCCAGGTCGAGGACGACGTGCCGGCGATCCTGGCAACCTCGAACCTGGTGTACTCCAACAGTGGCAACCCGGGTGGAGCTACCGGGGTGTTCGACTACAGCACCGGTGCAGACACTCGTGGCAGCGGCCCCTTCAGTGCGGCGGACTCGGACTTCAAGTCCATCACGCTGACGGGCAATGTGGGCGGCACGGCGATTAGCTCGCAGTCGGTCACCTGGGTGTCGGAGAACGCCACCACGGCGACCTTCGATATCGAGTTCGACTACGCGTCAAACCCGGCCAAGCCCGGCGTCAAGGAAGAGGCTACGGGTACGCTGACCTTCGACAAGGTGAACGGCACTTACACGGTGACCCTGGACGGGCCGATCGAGGGCTTCCAGGTGCTGAAAACCAGCGCTTCGCTGGGTATCACGGGCTATGTTCCGGGTGGAAGCACGGTGGATACCACCAATCCGGAGGTGGCGGTTTCTCAGCTGGCCACTGACTTCTTCGTACAGTTCAGGAGCTACGCAGAGACTGGTGGTGGCACGTATAGCAACAATCTGCAGACAGGAGGCTCGGACACCAACGTCTTCGTCAATGGTGAGACCTTCACCCAGACTGGCTCCTACGTCACGCTCTCCAACAGCGCGAACGGGGTAGCGGGCGACACCATCGGCAAGGGTGAAGTACTGGACCTGAACTTCTATACCTCCAACCCGACCGGCAACCTCGGGCTGACCCCGACCGGCCGTGCTGATGGCGTCTATCTGAAGTTCGATGGCATCGACAATGATGATGATCTGGTGATCGTGTTGAAGCTGGTCGGAGCCGGAGGTGTTACCACCACCAGGGCACTGGTCGTCAGCAACAGCGACATCTACCGCAATTTCAGCGGTGCGACGGCGCTGGCGGCCCTAGCCGGCTATGGCATCACCCTGGACAATAATGATGGTGCGATCGTCATCGAGAGCAATGACTACAACGCCCCCGGCGAGAGCTGGCAGATCTACGGGGCGCAAATCCTGACGTCGGTCGAAGACATCACCACCAGCGTCGCGCTCAACTATGACCGCGACTTCAACGACGGTTTCGATGGTCTCACCACCTTCGCCAACCAAAGCGATAATGATGTGGTCAAGGTCTCCGATATCGGCTTTGTCAAGACCCAGACCACCACAGTGGACGCGGACCTCGACTTCCTGGTGGTAGTGCAGGATGCCGACAACGATGCCACTTCGAGCGTGAATCTGCATGTCACCATCGAAGCTGGCAATGTGTTCACCGGCACAGCTATGGCTGACATCATACATGGCAGTGCCGATAACGATACACTCAAGGGGATGGGCGGAGATGATCAGCTTATCGGTGGATTAGGTAATGACATCCTGATCGGAGGATTAGGCTCGGATACTCTTGTGGGTGGCTTTGGCAGCGATACCTTCAAGTGGGGGGCGGGTGATATCGGTGGTGTGGATGTCATCAAAGACTTCACCACCGGCACTGGCGGGGATGTACTGGATATAAGCGAGCTGCTCACTGGCGAACATGCCAACTCTGGTTCGCTTGATGCGTACCTCAATTTCAGTAGTGATGGGCCAGGCACAAACAAATCAACATTGACTATTGATTTGGATGGTACGAATGGAGGAACCACTCACGTCATAAAATTTGACAGTATTGACTTGACGACCCTGGGTAACAGTGACTTGCAGATTATTCAGAAGTTGCTGGATGACGGTAACTTGAAGGTTGATCCGTAACCTTGCCTTGGGGCCGGGCTTGCCTGGCCCCTGTTTTTTCCCCAAGGGGATGGATAAGATAGCGGCAGTAGAGGAGAGGGGTAATCATGCAGTCATTCAACTGGGTCGACATTGATGGTATCCGTTATAGCTGGGATGGGCAGGGAAATATTACCTGCGCAGGCCAGTTTGGCTATCAGGCCTCGATCGCGGGGGATCGGCTGGATGGGATGGAGATTGAGAATGAGGCCGGTGATGTAGCGGGCTCGCTCTATGTTGATTTCGCTACGGCCTCTATCACTTATGTGCCGGTCATGGATACCGAATCTGCCCATAACATGATTCTGGTTGGCCATCATCAGAGTCAGCAGGAGTATCCGCTGGCCAGTTTTCACTCTCCATTGTTGCAAGATTTGCTAGGGCCGTCTGATACCATCCCTTGGTCTGCGATGGAGGAGGATAGTGGTGGCACCAATATCGGACAGGCGGTGCAAGGACACGTTCTGTCGTGGGACTCGTTCCATTTCGATGATGAGGTGTTGGTCTGTGGCACGGCTCCTGCTCTGGATATGGCAAACCAGAGCCAGGATCCCGGCAGCATGGTCACCATTAGTCTCGATCTGACCAATCAGATACTGGATCAGCTCCCCCCCTTGCACGATATATGAATCCCGTAGCTGCACGGGCATAATGGCCTCAATCTTTCCGATTGAGGTTTTTTCTATGTGGCGTCCCCTTCTTACTCTTTCCGCTCTGGTTGTCAGTGCTCCGCTGCTGGCGATTGAAGTGCCGCAAGCGCCCCATCTGGTGGTGAGCGGTTATGCCGAGCAGAAGACCGAACCCGATATGCTCACCCTCAATGTGGCGGTGAGTGCACTGGATAAGCAGGGCCTCAAGGCCAAGCAGCAGGTCGATACCAAGGTCGCAGCCTTTTTCAGCCAACTGGAAGGGTTGGGGATCAAGCGCAGCGATGTTGAGGCTGGCAACCTGATGGTCTCTCCGGAATATCAGTATGGCGAGAACAAGAAGCCGGTATTGCTGGGATACCGTGCCCAGCGGCAATTGGCGGTCAAACTCTATCAACTGGATAAATTGAGCCCCCTGATGGATACCGCACTCAAAGCCGGGCTGGAGTCCGTATCCCAAATTGAGTACGGGTTGAAATCGCCGCAGGTCATCAAGGAGCAGGCCCGTCTGAATGCAGTTGAGGATGCCAAAACCAAGGCTGAATCTCTGGCCAAGGCGTTCGGGATGAAGCTTGGCAAGGTCTACAGTGTGGAGTACCGCAATGCTTCGCCCATTACCGCCTACAGCCGCAACCTGAAGGTGGTGCAGGCCATGGCGATGGCTGCTCCTGCGGCGGATATGGCGGACAACAGCTATCAACAACAGCAGATCACGGTAAGCGATAATATCGAGGCTGTTTTCTTGCTGGAGTGATACCCGTCGTTGAAGTCCAGTCATGAACAACCCCGCTATTTGCTGCGGGGTTTTTATTGCGCATCGATGCAGATATAAAAAAGCCGACGCTCGTGTTTACTTAATCGAGCGTCGGCTTTTTGTTGCGCTGGGTTTATCAGGTGGTCACAGCATCAGCTTTGGTCGCTTCCGGCGCCGGGTTGCGGATGAGGTAATCAAACGCACCCAGTGCGGCGGTGGCGCCAGCACCCATGGAGATGATGATCTGCTTGAACGGTACCGTGGTGGCATCCCCAGCGGCGTAGACGCCGGGCAGGGAGGTCGCCCCTTTGGTATCGATCTCGATCTCGCCAAAGCGGGTCAGGGCAATCTCGCTCCCTTTCAGGAACTCGGTGTTCGGTACCAGACCGATCTGGACGAAGATGCCAGCCACCGCTAGGTGTTTGATCTCGCCGGTAGTGCGATCTTCGTAATCCATACCGACCACCTTGCTGCCATCACCGATCACTTCGGTAGTGCGGGCACTCATGATGATGTCGATATTGCCCATAGAGCGAGCCTTCTTCTGCAGCACTTCATCGGCGCGCAGGGTGTCAGCGAACTCCACCACGGTCACATGCTCGACGATGCCAGCCAGGTCGATGGCAGCCTCGATGCCGGAGTTACCGCCACCGATCACTGCAACCCGCTTGCCTTTGAAGAAGGGGCCATCGCAGTGCGGGCAGTAGGCCACGCCCTTGGTGCGGTACTCAAGCTCGCCCGGTACGTTCAGATCACGCCAGCGGGCACCGGTAGCCAGGATCACGGCGCGGCTCTTCAAGGTGGCGCCAGAGGCGAGATCCACGTTCACATATCCATCTTTGCTGATGGCGGCGGCGCGCTGTTCGGTTATCACTTCCACGCCGTACTCTTTGACGTGCTGCTCCAGGCTGGCGGCCAGTTTGGGGCCTTCGGTATAGGGCACGGAGATAAAGTTCTCGATGCCGACGGTGTCCATCACCTGACCACCGAAACGTTCGGCAACGATGGCGGTGCGAATGCCTTTACGAGCGGCATAGATGGCCGCTGCGGCGCCAGCCGGGCCACCGCCCACGACCAGCACATCGTAGGGATCTTTCTCATTCAGCTCGGCAGCCTTGCGCTCGGCAGCACCTGTGTCGAGTTTGGCGACGATCTCTTCCAGCGAGATCCGCCCTTGGCTGAACGGTTGGCCGTTCAGGTAGACATTCGGTACCGCCATGATTTGACGCTCATTGACCTCTTCCTGGAACAGGGCGCCATCGATCATGGTGTGGGTGATGCCGGGGTTCAGGGTCGCCATCAGGTTGAGGGCCTGTACTACATCCGGGCAGTTGTGGCAGGAGAGGGAGATATAGGTCTCGAAGTGGAACTCACCCTTGAGATTGCGGATCTGCTCCTGCACGGCCGCATCGGCCTTGGAAGGGTGGCCGCCGCTTTGCAGCAGGGCGAGTACCAGAGAAGTAAATTCATGACCCATGGGGATGCCGGCAAAGTGAACGCGCGGAGCTTGGCCCTGCGGCGCGACACTCATGGAAGGCTTGCGAACGGCAGTGCCAGAGGTCTGGGTGATCTTGGGGGACATCTCGGCGATCTCGCTGGCCAGTGCCAGCAGCTCTGCAGATTTGTCGCTGTCGTTGCCGGACACGCTGATCTCGATGGGATTGACGATGTACTGCAGATAGGTGTTCAGCTGTTGTTTGAGGTTGGTATCCAACATGGTCGAATTCCTTCTTGTAATGGCGAGTTGGCATTAAATGTGAGTCGGTCTGCTTTCAGGCCTATTTGGCAATGCCGGAAAGCAGACCGGCCCTTATGCGGGCCGGTCTTGGAAGCGGGAGGCTTAGATCTTGCCTACCAGGTCCAGGGACGGGGCCAGAGTGGCTTCGCCTTCTTTCCATTTAGCCGGGCACACTTCACCCGGGTGGGAGGCAACGTACTGGGCTGCTTTGACTTTGCGCAGCAGTTCCAGTGCGTCACGGCCGATGCCGCCAGCGTTGATCTCGACGATCTGGATGATGCCCTGCGGGTCAATTACGAAGGTACCGCGGTCAGCCAGACCAGCTTCTTCGATCATCACGCCGAAGTTGCGGGTGATGGTACCAGTCGGGTCACCAATCATCGGGTACTGGATCTTCTGAATGGTGTCAGAGGTGTCGTGCCATGCTTTGTGAGTGAAGTGGGTGTCGGTAGAGACAGAGTAGATCTCGACGCCCAGTTTCTGGAATTCAGCGTAGTTGTCAGCCAGGTCGCCCAGCTCGGTCGGGCAAACGAAGGTGAAGTCAGCCGGGTAGAAGAAGACCACGGACCACTTGCCTTTCAGGTCAGCGTCAGACACCTGAACGAATTTGCCATTGTGGTAGGCGGTAGCATTGAACGGCTTGATTTCAGTGTTGATGTAGGTAGACATGTAATTGCTCCTTGGTGATGTACATATGCCGGTCTGGTGTTGAAAAGTCTTGCCAGACGAGGCGCTTAACTTTCGATGGATTCATCATAGGGGCTTCCATTAATCGATAAAAGCCGCAATTTTGAATCGCTTAAATCTACTTATTAGATAGCTCACTATGGCTGTACCTAACATGAATATCTCAGGCCTACTGAGATAACTCCTTGTCGTGGTTCAATATCTGTGCGCTACATCGCCTTTTCAAGGCATGGGAAGAGGTGTGCAGAGCCACGATAACGCGATGAGATAAACGGTGGTGCAAACATATGGAGCAAACAGATGGCGCAGGAGGTTGAGGCCGCTGCTCGCAGCGATGGGGGATGTGCTGGCAAGGGGAGGCAGAAAGGCGCAGATAAAAAAATCCCGGCGCTATCGCAACGACAGGGCCGGGTCATCAAACAAGGAATGGCTATATAAACAAATGCTTTACAGCAAAGACTAACTACGGGGTGTGCAAACTTGCAGACATATGAGAGGAAGATAATGGGTGCACAATCCCTCGTCTCCCCCTCGGCAACTATTGCATGAGAGGGATGATAGTGTGACGTAGATCACAAGGCAAGTATTTGGTGTAATTTTTCAGTCAAAATGAAAGTGTTTCATCATTTCAGCTTGTTTTGACGGCTGAAAACGCTTTTATTGTAATTCAATTACAGTCAGAGCTGTCAAAAGTCGGTAGGTGGTTCCTGCTCTTCCATCAATTCCAGCAGGTTGATGGCCACTGCAATAAAGTCCGACTCGGTGACAATGCCGATCAGCTTGCGTCCTTTGAGTACCGGCAGGCAGCCATATCTGTGCCGCTGTAGGTAAAGTGCCGCCTCCTTGATGCCGGCGTGAGGATCTACGCTCGCCACTTGCCGTGTCATGATCTCGTCGAGTTGCACGCTGTCGGTAAATTCGGCTTCCCGCTCCGGGCTGATGAGCAGCAGCTTGGATTCCCGGGTGGCCAGGATATCGGTGAGGGTTACCAACCCCAGCAGGTGATGCTGCTCATCGACGATGGGAATGTGGCGGATCCGCTCCTGCTGCATCAGGTCCATCGCCTGTTTGACACTGTTTGACGGACCCAGAGTGAAGGGGTGTTCGGTCATGATTTCGGATAGGGTCATCATGGTGGGCCTCCTTGTGTATCTGCTTTCACCCTAGCCCAGCCCCAACTGGCAAAACATGATCAGGGTCAATACAGAACATTAAAGAATCATTAACCGGATGTGTGTCTCAATATTGCTCGCTACCCCTTGTCTCTCTTGGGTTTTTGGTCTTTTGGGTTGCCTTGGAAGATGGGGATAACTAGACTAGCCGCCGATTCCCCCCGAGGTGAAAGATGCAAGTATCCGATTTTCATTTTGATCTGCCAGACGAGCTGATTGCCCGCTATCCGATGGCAGAGCGTACCGCCAGCCGCCTGTTGCAGCTCGATGGTCAGACTGGCGCCCTGCGCCACGGTCAATTTGTGGATGTGCTGGATCAGCTCAATCCGGGTGACCTGCTGGTATTCAATAACACCCGTGTCATTCCGGCGCGCATGTTTGGCCAGAAGGCCAGCGGCGGCAAGCTGGAGGTACTGGTCGAGCGCATTCTGGACGAGCACAGCGTGCTGGCCCATGTCCGTGCCTCCAAGGCGCCCAAGCCCGGCACCCGGATGATCATGGATGGTGGTGTTGAAGCCGAGATGCGCGCCCGCCACGACGCCCTGTTCGAGATCCACTTCCTCGACCCGCGTCCGGTGCTGGAGATTTTGGAGGCCATCGGCCACATGCCGCTGCCCCCCTATATCGACCGTCCCGACGAGGATGCCGACAAGGAGCGCTACCAGACCGTTTACAATCAAAAGCCGGGCGCCGTCGCGGCGCCGACCGCTGGTCTGCACTTTGATGAGCCGCTGCTTGAGAAAATTCGGGCCAAAGGGGTTGAAACGGCCTTCGTCACCCTGCATGTAGGGGCGGGGACCTTCCAGCCGGTGCGGGTTGAGAAGATTGAAGATCACCATATGCACTCCGAGTATGCGGAAGTGCCGCAAGAGGTGGTAGATGCCATCGCGGCCACCCGGGCCCGTGGTGGTCGGGTGATTGCGGTGGGGACCACATCGGTGCGTTCGCTGGAGAGCGCGGCCAAGGTCACCCTGGCGCAGGGCAAACCGCTGGCGCCCTTCTTTAGTGACACCGATATTTTCATCTTCCCTGGCTACCAGTTCCAGATTGTCGATGCCATGGTCACCAACTTCCATCTGCCGGAGTCGACCCTGATCATGCTGGTCAGCGCCTTTGCCGGTTATGACAACGTGATGGCGGCCTATCAGGCAGCCGTGGCCGGGCAGTACCGTTTCTTCAGCTACGGGGACGCCATGTTCGTCACCCGTCGCCAGGTTGAAGCATAAGCTTCAGCTTATTTACCGGGCCGTGAGTGGCCCTCCTATTGTCAGACTGTTTATCTGACGCAGCCGAGGTAGCAATGAAATTTGAACTGAAAACCACCGACGGCCGTGCCCGTCGCGGTCAACTGGTCTTCGAACGTGGTGTGGTACAAACGCCGGCCTTTATGCCGGTCGGGACTTACGGCACCGTCAAGGGGATGACCCCGGAAGAAGTGCGTGAAACCGGCGCCCAGATCCTGCTGGGTAACACCTTCCACCTCTGGCTGCGCCCGGGTCAGGAAGTGATGCGTGCTCACGGCGATCTGCATGACTTCATGAACTGGCAGGGCCCGATCCTGACCGACTCCGGTGGTTTCCAGGTGTTCAGCCTGGGCCATATTCGCAAGATCACCGAAGCGGGCGTCCACTTCCGTCACCCCATCAATGGCGAGAAGATCTTCCTCGACCCCGAGAAGTCCATGGAGATCCAGTTCGATCTGGGCTCCGACATCGTGATGATCTTCGACGAGTGCACCCCGTACCCGGCTACTTATGAAGAAGCGCGCAAGTCGATGGAGATGTCCCTGCGCTGGGGCAAGCGCTCCCGCGACAAGTTTGATGCGCTGGGCAACAAGAACGCCCTGTTCGGCATCATCCAGGGCTCGGTCTACGAAGATCTGCGTGATGTCTCCCTCAAGGGGCTGCTGGAGATCGGTTTCGACGGTTATGCGGTCGGTGGTCTGGCCGTGGGCGAACCCAAAGAGGACATGCACCGCATCCTCGAGCACGTATGCCCGAAAATTCCGGCTGACAAGCCGCGCTACCTGATGGGTGTCGGCAAGCCGGAAGATCTGGTGGAAGGGGTGCGCCGTGGTATCGACATGTTCGACTGCGTCATGCCGACCCGCAACGCCCGCAACGGCCACCTGTTCACCACCGATGGCGTAGTGAAGATCCGCAATGCCCAGCACCGCAACGACACCAGCACCCTGGATGCCGAGTGCGATTGCTACACCTGCAAGAACTACAGCCGCAGCTACCTGCACCATCTGGACAAGTGCAACGAGATCCTCGGTGCCCGTCTGAATACGATTCATAACCTGCGTTACTACCAGCGTGTGATGCAGGGTTTGCGGGACGCGATCGAGCAGGGTAAATTAGACGACTTTGTAACAGAGTTTTACCGTCGGCAAGGGAAGCCTGTGCCTCCGTTAGCTGAAAATAACGTTAAATAACAACAACATATAATTTTGTTTTTTTAAATCTACATCAATAAGAGGTTGTTAAATGAGCATTATCTCCAAGGCGTATGCAGAAGGCGCAGCACCGGGTGCACAGGGTGGTGGTATGGAAATGATCATCATGCTGGCCGTATTCGGCCTGATCTTCTACTTCATGATCTATCGTCCCCAGGCCAAGCGTGCCAAGGATCACCGCAATCTGATGAGCTCCTTGTCCAAAGGTGATGAAGTGCTCACTTCCGGTGGCCTGGTTGGCAAAATTGCCAAAGTGGCTGCAGACAGCGATTACCTGGTGATCGCCCTGAACGACCAGACTCAAGTCACCATCAAAAAGGACTTCGTCTCTGCCGTTCTGCCCAAGGGTTCTATCCAGTCCCTTTAATCTCCCAAGGAGCACAGCGTGTTGAATCGCTATCCGCTGTGGAAATACCTGATGGTGATCCTGGTGATCGCCATCGGTTTTCTATATGCAGCCCCCAATCTTTACGGCGAAGATCCGGCTTTGCAGGTTTCTGCCAGCCGTGGTGCCGAAGTCAAGCTAGATACTCTTGATCTGGTGAAAGAGACCCTTGAAGCGGCCAAGATCCCGGTCAAACATGCTGCATTCGAGCACGGTTTTATCCTGATCCGTTTCAAGAACACCGAAGACCAGCTGAAGGCGCGCGATATCGTTGCCAACAAGCTGGGCGACAACTTCATTACCGCACTCAACCTGGCACCTTCCACTCCCGCCTGGCTCGAAGCCATCGGTGCGGCGCCTCTGAAGCTGGGTCTTGATCTGCGCGGTGGTGTGCACTTCCTGATGGAAGTGGACATGGCCGAAGCACTGACCAAGCAGCAAGAGCAGATGGTGCAGGATTTCCGCTCTGAGCTGCGCACCCAGAAGATCCGTTACTCCGGCGTGCGCCGGGTCGGTGATCAGGTGCAGGTGATCTTCCGTGACGAAGCCGATCAGGAACGCGCCGTTTCTCATCTGCGTCGTCAGAACCCTGATTTGACCTTCACTACCGAGCAGAAAGGGGATGAGTTCATCCTGCTGGCTGGTCTGAGCGAAGCCAAGATCAAGGAAGTGAAGAAGTACGCCCTCGAGCAGAACATCACCATCATCCGTAACCGGGTCAACGAACTGGGCGTGGCCGAGCCGCTGGTACAACAGCAAGGCGCCGAGCGCATTGTCGTTGAACTGCCCGGTATTCAGGATACCGCCCGCGCCAAGGAGATCCTGGGGGCAACCGCGACCCTGGAATTCCACATGGTCGATGAGACTGCCGACATCCAGGCTGCGGCCGATGGTCGTGTCCCGCCCAGCTCCAAGGTCTACAACGATCGCAACGGTCGTCCCGTGGTGCTGCAAAAGCGGGTGATCCTGACCGGTGACCACATTGTGGGTGCCCAGTCCGGTTTCGACGAGTACAGCCGTCCCCAGGTCAACATCAAGCTGGATGGCCAGGGTGGCAACAAGATGGCCAACTTTACCAAGGACAACGTCGGTAAAGGGATGGCGACCGTCTTCATCGAGTACAAGCCGGTCGGTCAACCGGGCCCGGATGGCAAGCGCAAGTTCCGCAAGCAGGAGGAGGTGATCAACGTCGCCACCATCCAGTCGCGTCTTGGCAGCCAGTTCCGTATCACAGGTATCGACAATGCCAACGAAGCCCACAACCTGGCGCTGCTGCTGCGTGCCGGTGCCCTGATCGCCCCGATCCAGATCGTGGAAGAGCGCACCATTGGCCCGAGCCTGGGTCAACAGAACATCGACAGCGGTATGGAAGCCATCGGCTGGGCCATGCTGGTGATCGTGCTGTTCATGGGGATCTACTACCGCGCGTTCGGCTGGGTTGCCAACCTGGCGCTCTGTATGAACCTGGTGTTGATTGTCGGCATCATGTCGATGATCCCTGGTGCCACCATGACATTGCCGGGTATCGCCGGTATCGTCCTGACGCTGGGTATGGCGGTGGATGCCAACGTGCTGATCTACGAGCGTATTCGTGAAGAGATCCGCAACGGTCGCGGTGTTCAGCAAGCCATCCATCTGGGCTTTGATCGGGCATTCTCCACCATCGCCGACTCCAACGTGACCTCGCTGATCACCTGCGTGATCCTGTTCGGTATCGGTACTGGCGCCATCAAGGGCTTTGCCCTGACGCTGGGCATTGGTCTGACCGCCTCCATGTTTACTGCCATCACAGTTTCCCGTGCCATTATCAACCTGGCTTGGGGTGGACGGCGTATCGACAAGCTGCCCATCTGAGGATAGAGAGATGTTTCAGATTCTACATTTTGAAAAACCGATCCCGTTTATGCGCTATGCCAAGCCGGGTGTGGTTTTCTCTTCCGTGCTGATGGTGGTAGCCCTGTTCTTCCTGTTTGATCGGGGGCTGAACTGGGGTCTGGACTTTACCGGTGGTACCACCATCGAGGTGGGGTTCCAGCAGTCGGTGAGCCTGGACAAGATCCACGACGCTCTGGAAGAGCAGAAGATTGAAGGGGCAACCCTGCAACACTTTGGCTCCAGCCGTGACGTGCTGTTCCGCCTGACCCCGAAAGAGGGGGTCAAGGTAGAACAACAGGGTAACGAAGTGCTGGCGGCGGCCAAGCAGCTCGACGAGGGCGCAGTGCTCAAACGCGTCGAGTTCGTCGGCCCTTCCGTGGGTGATGAACTGGCGACAGACGGTGCGCTGGCCATGCTGGCCTCCATCCTCTGTATCCTGGCCTACGTAGCAGTGCGTTTCGAATGGCGTCTGGCGCTGGGGGGCATTCTCTCCCTGGTGCACGACGTGGTGATCACGCTGGGTGTCTTTGCCTACTTCCAGTACGAGTTCGATCTGACCGTACTGGCGGCACTGATGACCCTGGTGGGTTACTCCCTGAACGATACTATCGTGGTGTTCGACCGCTTGCGGGAGAACTTCCGCAAGGTGCGTAAAGGGGATACCGAGTACATTCTGGATCTCTCCATGACCGAGACCCTGAGTCGTACCATCATCACCTCCGGCCTTACCTTTATCGTGGTGCTGGCGCTGCTGCTCAAGGGCGGTGCGCTGATCCACGGTTTTGCCGTGGCCATGGTGATCGGTGTGGCGTTCGGTACCTACTCCTCCATCTATGTGGCGAGTGCGTTTGCCATGTTCCTCGGCGTCAAGCGCGAGCACATGCTGCCAACCCAGGTAGAGAAAGAGGGTGCGGACCAACAGGAAATCCTGCCGTAACAGTGAAGAGCGCCTCATGGCGCTCTTTTCTTATCTCTGCGTGTCGTTTGCTGACGCACATGATTTAAACAACAGGAGTTTGTCATGCATCACAATCCCCGTTTTTTGGCGCTGGTTGACGGGATCCGCTCCCGCATCACCGAAACCGATGTTCACCAGATCAAGCGCTGGCAGGATGAAGGGCGCACGTTTCACCTGATCGACGTACGGGAAGAGAGCGAGTGGGCCAAAGGCCATCTGCCCGGTGCCCGATATCTGGGTCGTGGCGTGATTGAGCGGGATATCGAGACCCAGTTCCCGGATCTCGAGACCGAGCTCTACCTCTATTGTGGTGGTGGTTTTCGCTCCATTCTGGCTGCGGACAACCTGCAACAGATGGGTTATCGCAAGGTGATCAGCGTCGACGGCGGGTTTCGCGGTTGGTGCGATGCTGGATACCCTGTCGAATCCTGATTTATTTGAGGTAGAGGGGCACAGCTACATGACAAAGCGGCTGTTGACCTTTACCATATGCGGGGTCAAGCGTAAGCGTCGGAGTGTTCATTGAACGTCAGGAAAGGGATTGGATACCTCCTCGGTATCCTGTTGTTGCTTCCCATGTGGGGTTGCAGCAGTAGCAGTCAGGTTAACACCCCCAAGGTTCCCAAGCCGCAGCCTGCTTCACTGGTGTTGGCGACCCCCCTGCAGGTCTCCTACCAGAGTGAGCTGGCGCTCGCCCGACTCGGGCAGATGCTCAGTGAAATGGAACTGACCACCGAGCAACGGGCAGAGTTGTTCTATGAGCGTGCCGTGGTGTTTGATCGGGTTGGTCTGCGTTCCCTCGCGCGGCTCGATTTCAACCGTGCCCTGCGGGAGAAACCGGATTTCGCCGAAGCCTACAACTTCATCGGCGTCTATCTGGTACAGCAGCAGAATTACGACGAAGCCTATGATGCGTTCGATTCTGCCCTCGAACTGGCGCCGGACTATGACTATGCCTATCTCAACCGTGGCATCGCCCTCTATTACGGCAACCGTCCCGAACTGGCCGCGGCCGATATGAAGCGTTTCTACGAGGCGCAGCCGGAAGACCCCTATCGGGTGATCTGGCTCTATCTGGCCGAGCAGAAACTCGACCCGTCGGCCGCCATGAGCCGGATGCGCGAGCGTCTCAACAAGTACGATGACGATGCCTGGAACTGGGATCTGGTTCGCCTCTATACCGGCGAGATCAACGCTTCCCAGCTGATGGGCAACGTGGTGAAAGGGGTGAAGGATAACCGGGAGCTCGCCGAGCGCCTGTGTGAAACCTACTTCTATCTGGGCAAGTTCGAGCTGGGCAAAGGCAACCGCAAGGAAGCCATCAGCTACTTCAAGCTGGCCTTATCCAACAACGTCTATGACTTCATCGAGCACCGCTATGCGCTGCTGGAACTGGAGTTGATGGCGCGCAAGCCCTTGCCGCCAGGTGCCCAGAGCGCTCGTAACAAGGGTGATCAGCCCTCCTGATCTACTGCCAGATAGTGGTAAAAAAGGCCTCGCGATGAGGCCTTTTTGTTGGGCGTGTCCCGTCCTGAATATGGTTTACACCTTTCCTCCCAATAAATGGAGAACT
>NZ_JBFOCS010000031.1:0-16245 GCF_040907905.1 Aeromonas sp. s13
CTTCATCAGCCACTTGCTGGGACTGATGGCGGTAATCGCGAATGAGATCGACCGAGCTCTGGCCGCGATACCAGCCCATAAACTCGTCGCGCTCTTCCTGCACGATCACTTCCGCCTGCGCGGCAGCCCGTTTACGGGTTTCGAGGTTCTGCTCGATGATCCCCTGCAAATCATCCACCGTGTAGAGATAGGCATCGGAGAGCTCATCGACTTCGGCTTCGATGTCGCGCGGCACGGCAATATCCACCAGAAACATGGGCTTGAAGCGGCGGGCCTTCAGCGCGCGCTCCACCATCCCCTTGCCGATGATGGGCAGGGGACTGGCGGTCGAGCTGATGACAATATCCGCCTCGTGCAGATAGTCGGGGATCTCTTCGAGCGTCATCACCTGGGCACCGAATTCAGCCGCCAGGGTCTGGGCACGCTGCAGGGTGCGGTTGGCCACCATCATCTTGGTGACGTTCTGCTCGCGCAGATGACGGGCCACCAGTTCGATGGTCTCCCCCGCCCCGACCAGCAGTACCTTGGTCTGGGAGAGATCGGAGAAGATCCGCCGACCCAGACTGACGGCGGCAAACGCCACCGACACGGCACTGGCGCCAATCTCGGTATCGGTACGCACTCTTTTCGCCACCGAGAAGGATTTCTGGAACAGCCGCTCCAGCGCCCCCTTCACCGACTCCGCCTGCTGGGCGTGGGCATAGGATTGCTTGATCTGCCCCAGGATCTGCGGCTCCCCCAACACCAGCGAGTCGAGCCCGCACGCCACCCGCATCAGGTGGCGCACCGCCTCTTCATCGTGATGCTGATAGATGGCAGTGACCAGTTCGGCCGCGTCCAGCCCGTGGAACTGCTGCAGCCAGCGCAGCACTTGCTCCTGCCGCGCCTCCTCCAGATTGCAATAGAGTTCGGTCCGGTTGCAGGTGGAGACGATCACCGCCTCGCTGACACCGGGTTGGCTCACCAGCTCACGCAAGGCGCGATCGATGCAGTCCGGGCCAAAGGCGACCCGTTCCCGCAAGGCGACACTGGCGGTGTTGTGGTTGATTCCGAGGGCAAGCAAACTCATGAGTGGGCGACGATCATTTCATACGCTGGGTGCAAAGGCTGCCAATTGTACGAGAAAGGGTAAGTCTTTAAAAGCAATACGGCCGCCCCGTATACTGTGGCAAATTCCTCTCTCTGGAGCCGTCTCTTGCTGCTACGTATTTTTACCCTCACCTGCCTGCTGTTGCTGGCCGGTTGTGCCACTACCCAGCCCCAGCGTGACCAGGTGAACTGGAACCAGGAGCGGGCCCGTCTCGAGCAGCTGACCCACTGGCAGCTATCCGGCAAGATGGCCATCATCACCCCCCAGCAAAAGGGCAGCGCCCGTCTCAACTGGCAGCAGGATGGGGAGGATTATCGCCTCAACCTCACCAGCCTGATTGGCACCAGCATTCTGGAGCTCTCCCGCAGCAAGGGGGAGATCACCCTGCTCGACAGCGACGGCAATCGCCACCAGAGCCAGGATGCCGAAGCGCTCATCTATCAACTGACCGGCTGGAATATTCCGGTTGCGGGATTGCCAGAGTGGATCAAGGGGCTACCAGGTCAGGCGGAGTTTGAACTCAACCCCGACAGCAGTCTGGCCGGCGTGCGCGACGGCCAGTGGCAGATCGTCTATGGCGATTATCGGGATCAGGATGGCTACCGCCTGCCACACCAGCTGACCATGACTGGCCAGAACAGCCGCCTCAAGCTTCAGATCAACCAATGGACTCTTGCACGTTAATGGCTTCCACACGCTGGCCGGCACCGGCCAAACTCAACCTGTTTCTACACGTCAATGGCCGTCGTCCCGATGGCTACCACGAGCTGCAAACCCTGTTCATCTTCCTCAACCACAGCGACTGGCTCGAATTCGAGGTGATACCGAATAGCGACACCCTCACCCTGAGCCCGGCCATTCCCGGGGTGCCGGATGAGCAGAATCTGATTATCCGAGCGGCGCGCCTGCTGCAGGCAAACCTGTCGAGCCCGCAGGGGGCCCATATCCGGCTGGAGAAAGTGCTGCCCATGGGGGGCGGCATTGGCGGCGGCTCATCCGATGCGGCCACCACGCTGGTGGCGCTTAACCACCTCTGGCAAGCAGGTTTGAGTGAAGATGAACTGGCAGCGCTTGGCGTCCAGTTGGGGGCCGATGTGCCGGTATTTGTCCGTGGCAAGGCGGCCTTTGCCGAAGGAGTGGGCGAGCGGCTGCAACCGGTCGAACTGCCCGATGCCTGGTATCTGGTGCTCAAGCCCGATTGCCATGTGGCGACCGCGGCCGTATTCCAGGATCCGGACCTGCCGAGAGCCACGCCAAAAATGGCGCTGGACAACCTGCTGGAAGGCGAGTGGAAAAACGATTGCGAATCACTGGTGAAAAAGCGCCACCCCGAGGTTGCCAATGCGCTCGGCTGGTTGCTAGAATACGCGCCGTCAAGAATGACGGGCACAGGAGCCTGCGTCTTTGCTCAATTTGAAGACGAAGTGACTGCTCGGGAAGTGTTGGCCTGCGTGCCGAAGGGACTTGATGGGTTTGTCGCCAAGGGCGAGAACATATCACCTCTCTTCTCCACATTGCAACAGTTCAAATGATTGGGGTATCGCCAAGCGGTAAGGCAGCGGGTTTTGATCTCGCCATTCCTAGGTTCGAATCCTAGTACCCCAGCCAATTTTACCGAACGGTATTGATGATTAACGTGGCCGGTTTTGCACTCGGCCACGGATTCGGATTACCGGTATCATCACAATCATTGGGCAGCAGACACCTTGTACGTTATCTTGATAAATCGTTTGCCCCAAAACGATAGGGTCTGATTTCAGACTCCCCCACATACTGGATGCAACCCCGAGGTTTCAAACCGTGCCTGACATGAAGCTGTTTGCTGGTAACGCAACGCCGGAACTAGCCCAGAAGATCGCAGATCGCCTGTTTATCAAACTCGGCAATGCTGCCGTAGGTCGCTTTAGCGACGGCGAGATCAGCGTACAGATCAATGAGAATGTACGTGGTGGCGATATCTTCATCATTCAATCCACCTGTGCCCCGACCAACGACAATTTGATGGAATTGATCGTCATGGTGGATGCTCTGCGTCGTGCTTCAGCTGGCCGTATCACTGCCGTTATCCCCTACTTTGGTTATGCCCGTCAGGACCGCCGCGTCCGCTCCGCCCGTGTACCCATCACCGCCAAGGTTGTCGCTGACTTCCTCTCCAGCGTCGGTGTGGATCGCGTGCTGACCGTTGACCTGCATGCCGAGCAAATTCAAGGTTTCTTCGACGTTCCGGTAGACAACGTGTTCGGTAGCCCGGTGCTGCTGGAAGACATGAAGTCCAAGAACCTCGAGTCTCCTGTCGTTGTCTCCCCGGACATCGGTGGCGTCGTGCGTGCCCGCGCCATCGCCAAGCTGCTGGATGACACCGACATCGCCATCATCGACAAGCGCCGTCCCCGCCCGAACGTCTCCCAGGTCATGCACCTGATCGGTGACGTTGCCGGCCGCGACTGCATCATCGTTGATGACATGATCGACACCGGCGGCACTCTGTGCAAAGCCGCAGAGGCCCTGAAAGAGCGCGGTGCCAAGCGTGTATTCGCTTACGCCACTCACCCGGTCTTCTCCGGTTCTGCCGTCGAGAACATCAAGAACTCCGTGATCGATGAACTGATCATCACCGACTCAATCCCGCTCACTGCGGAGATGAAAGCGGTCGGCAAGGTCAAGCAGCTGACGCTGTCAACTGTACTGGCCGAAGCCATTCGTCGCATCAGCAACGAAGAGTCCATCTCTGCCATGTTTGAGCATTGATAGATTCAGCAATAACGAAAACCGCCATCAGGCGGTTTTCGTCTTTCTGGACCGTCTCTTTCCAACTTTCTGCTATCTGGTACGACCCTGCCCCCGGCAGGCTTAAGGATTTACCCATGAATTGCTTGCGTCCCCTCCTGCTCGCGACCCTCACCTCCGCCCTGTTCGCCTGTCAGCCCGCCAAAGAGAACCCGCCCTTCGTGCTGACCCTGGCTCACATGAACGACACCCACTCCCAGTTTGATCCGGTCAATGCGGAGATCAAAGGGCAGATCTTTGCCCAGCAGGGGGAGACGGACACCCTCTATACCCGCTTTGGCGGTTACCCGCGCCTGCTGACCATGGCGAAAGCCTATCAGGCCGATGCGCTGGCCAAGAACCAGCCCTTGCTGCTGCTGCACGGCGGCGATGCCTGGCAGGGCAGTGGCTACTTCAAACTCAACGAGGGGATGGCCAACGCCGAGTTGCTGAGCCAGTTCGGCCTCGATGCCATGGCGCTGGGCAACCACGAGTTCGATCTCGACAACCAGAAGCTGGCCCGCTTCATCGAGGGGGTCAACTTCCCGGTGCTGGCCGCCAACCTCGACACCAAGGCCGATCCGGCCCTCAGCAAGGCTGACAACCTCAAGCCCTTCGTGGTCTACGCCTTTGACGGCAACCAGAAAAGTCCGGTCACCGATCTCGACAACCTGCCGCAAGGCAAACAGCTGGTCGCCGTCATCGGTCTGGTGCTGGAAGACATGGGCAATATCGCCCCCAACGTCGGCAAGCTGCGCTTTGGCAAGGAGGTCGCCTCGGCTCAGGCCACGGTCGACATGCTGCAAGCCAAGGGGATCCACCAGATCGTGGCCCTGACCCACATCGGCAACGAGCGGGATCTGGCGCTGGCCGCCAAGGTAAACGGCCTCGATGCCATCGTCGGCGGCCACTCCCACAGCCTGCTCGGCGATTTTCGCAATATCGGCTGGGGCAAGACCGGCGATTACGCCAAGCTGGTGACCAATCCGGATGGCATCGGCAAAACCTGCGTGGTGCAGGCAGGCTCCTACGCCCAGGCCATCGGTCTGGCACAGGTGACCTTTGACAGCCAGGGTCAGGTGACCGACTGCCAGGGCCACAACAGCCTGCTGGCCAGCCGCGACTTCTTCGCCGATGCGGCGCGCAAGCAAGCGCTCGACGATGCCCGCAGCAAAGAGGCAAGCCAGTTCGTCGACAACCAACCCAATCTGGTGACCGTGGATGAAGATCCGCGCCTGCGCGGCATCATCGACAGCCACTACAAACCGGCGCTGGAGAAAGCCTACGGCCCGGTGATCGGCACCATCCCCGAGCAGCTGCAAAATGCACGTCGCCCCGGCGACAACGGCAGCGACAGCCACGGCTCAGATGTAGCGCCGCTGGTTGCCGAAGGGGAGTTCTACTGGGCCAATACCCCAGCAGTGCAAGCCCTGACCGGCGGCCCGGTCGACTTCGCTCTGGTGGCGGTGGGCGGCGTGCGCGCCGACCTGCCCGCTGGCGAATGGCGCGAGGGGGATAGTGCCCTCACCCTGCTACCGTTCAAGAACCAGCTCTCGGTGCTGACCCTGACTGGTGCCGAAGTGCGCGCCCTGCTGACCGAGACCATCACCGCCACCCTGCCCGCCAGCGCCCATGCCGGCAAGTTCCCCTATGGCGGCCACCTGCGTTACACCTTCCAGGAGACCAACGCAGGCAAGGCGGGCACCCTGACCCAATTGCAGCGCAAGACCGCAAGCGGCGAGTGGCAGGATCTGGTGGATAGCCAGCACTATCGGGTGGTGATGAACGCCTACAGCGCCAACGGCAACGATGGCTGGCAGGCACTGGCCAATGCCCAGCGCCACCAGAGCGAGCGGGTCGACATCGCCAGAGTCAATGGCAAGTTGACCGCCTTCCCGGTGTTGAAGGTGGCACAAAACGGTGAACTGCTGAGCGCCGTCTATGCCCCGGGCCAGCCCCTCGATTGCAAAGCCAGCGGCGTGGATTGCGGCACCGATGCAGCGTCTTTCGTGGAGTATGTGCGCGATGCCCGTCCCACCCTGACCGCACTGGATGAAGAGACCGTCACCCTGCTGCGTACCAAATAACGACGGTAGTCAACCGGGCACAATCCATCGGTAAACTGAAACGGGCCTCTTGCAAGAGGCCCGTTTGCCCACAGTTAGCCACCCATTGGCCGCAATAATGCTGCAAATCACGCCATAACATGCGCATTGGTTGAGTGATCGCCACTCGGCGGCTAGAATATTGCGTCCTATTGCCCTGGGTAGTGTGCCCACGGCAGCTGCGAGTGAAGACATCAAGCGTGACAAGCGAAATCAAACTGATCGTCGGACTGGGCAACCCCGGCCCGGAATATGCCAAGACCCGCCACAATGCGGGCGCCTGGTATGTGGAGCAACTGGCCCGCTGGCACAATGTCAGCCTGCGTGAAGAACCCAAGTTCTTCGGCCATACTGCCCGCATCCTGGTCGAGGGGCAGGATGTGCGGCTGCTCATCCCGAACACCTATATGAACCTCTCTGGCAAGGCGGTGGCCGCACTGGCGCGTTTTTATCAGATTGAACCGGAAGCGATGCTGGTGGCCCATGACGAACTGGATCTGCCGCCTGGCATCGCCAAGTTCAAGCAAGGTGGTGGTCACGGTGGCCATAACGGCCTCAAGGACATTATCGCCAAGATGGGCAACAACAATAACTTCTTCCGGCTGCGTCTCGGGATCGGCCATCCCGGCAGCAAAGAGCAGGTAGCTGGCTTCGTCCTGACCAAGGCCCCCAGCAGTGAACAGAACCTGATCGACGCCGCGCTGGACGAGTCCCTGCGTGCCACCGACATCCTGTTCAAACAAGATATGACCAAGGCCATGAATCGCTTGCACAGCTTCAAGGCTGAAAAGGGTTAGGTCGGTTTGACCCTGTACGGGCATTGTGCCGGTACATGAGCAACGACCAGAACAAGCATGACATGGGCCGCCTGCGGGCGACCCCCAACAGCATCCATCAAGTAAGGTAACAATCCATGGGTTTTAAATGCGGTATCGTGGGCCTGCCCAATGTAGGCAAATCCACCCTGTTCAACGCGCTGACCAAGGCCGGTATCGAAGCCGCCAACTTCCCGTTCTGCACCATCGAGCCGAACACCGGTGTGGTGCCGATGCCGGATCCCCGCCTCGATCAGCTGGCTACCATCATCAATCCGCAGCGCGTTGTGCCGACCACCATGGAATTCGTCGACATCGCCGGTCTGGTTGCCGGTGCCTCCAAGGGTGAAGGTCTGGGTAACCAGTTCCTGGCCAACATCCGTGAAACCGAAGCGATCGGCCATGTAGTGCGCTGCTTCGACGACGAAAACATCATTCACGTTGCCGGCAAGGTCTCTCCCGCTGACGATATCGAAGTGATCAACACCGAGCTGGCCCTGTCGGATCTGGACGCCTGCGAGCGCGCCATTCACCGTCAGTCCAAGCGCGCCAAAGGCGGCGACAAGGATGCAAAGCTGGAAGTGGAAGTGCTTGAGAAGATCAAGGTTGCGCTGGAAAACGGCCAGATGATCCGCGGCATGAAGCTGGATAAAGAAGAGCTGGCCGCCGTGAGCCACCTCAACTTCCTGACCCTGAAACCTACCATGTATATCGCCAACGTGGCGGAAGATGGCTTCGAGAACAATCCCTATCTGGACAAGGTGCGTGAAATCGCCGCCGCCGAGAACGCTGTCGTGGTCGTGGTCTGCTGCGCCATCGAAGCCGACATCGCCGAACTGGACGATGAAGATCGCGCCGAGTTCATGGCTGACCTTGGCATCGAAGAGCCGGGCCTGAACCGTGTTATCCGCTCCGGCTACCAGCTGCTCAACCTGCAGACCTACTTCACCGCCGGTGTGAAAGAGGTACGCGCCTGGACTATTCCGGTCGGTGCTACTGCCCCGCAAGCGGCTGGCAAGATCCACACTGACTTTGAAAAAGGCTTTATTCGCGCCCAAACCATCGCCTTTGAAGACTTTATCAACTACAAGGGTGAGCAAGGCGCCAAGGAAGCGGGCAAGATGCGCGCTGAAGGGAAAGATTACATCGTCAAAGATGGCGATATCATGAACTTCCTGTTCAACGTCTAATCCCATGACAGGCCAGCATTTGCTGGCCTGTTTTTTATCTGCCATTGCCCGGGTAATCATGGCAATGTCTTAAAAAAAACCAGATTGTTTGGCTTTTGCGCAACAGAGACCAATAACTGGTCAAACGCACTCAAATTGCGTTTTTCTGGCAAAAAAAGGGTTGACGCCCCAGAGCCAGATACGCATAATTCGGCCCGCACGGTGACGAGGTAACGACTCACCGGAAGCAAGGTTGGCTATGTAGCTCAGTTGGTTAGAGCATCGCACTCATAATGCGGGGGTCACAGGTTCGAATCCCGTCATAGCCACCATCTCTAGTTGGGGTATCGCCAAGCGGTAAGGCAGCGGGTTTTGATCTCGCCATCCCTAGGTTCGAATCCTAGTACCCCAGCCATTTTTAAAAGTTCTTTGCCAGTCTCGCGACTGTTGAGGAACGCTGTTGGGGTATCGCCAAGCGGTAAGGCAGCGGGTTTTGATCTCGCCATCCCTAGGTTCGAATCCTAGTACCCCAGCCATTTTTGAAAGGTGTTTGATAGTTTCTGTCAGGCATCACTGTTGGGGTATCGCCAAGCGGTAAGGCAGCGGGTTTTGATCTCGCCATCCCTAGGTTCGAATCCTAGTACCCCAGCCATATTTCTGTTCTCGTCCACATCAGTGGTTGATAACAAACGGCTATGTAGCTCAGTTGGTTAGAGCATCGCACTCATAATGCGGGGGTCACAGGTTCGAATCCCGTCATAGCCACCATTATTTCTGTTGGGGTATCGCCAAGCGGTAAGGCAGCGGGTTTTGATCTCGCCATCCCTAGGTTCGAATCCTAGTACCCCAGCCATTTTTCTGTTCTCTTCCACATCTGTGGTCGATAACAAACGGCTATGTAGCTCAGTTGGTTAGAGCATCGCACTCATAATGCGGGGGTCACAGGTTCGAATCCCGTCATAGCCACCATTAATATTGCGGAAGTGGCGAAATTGGTAGACGCACCAGATTTAGGTTCTGGCGCCCTAGGCGTGAGAGTTCGAGTCTCTCCTTCCGCACCATTAATAGCAGTACCAAACAGACCAGCTCACGCTGGTTTTTTTGTATCTGGAATTTGCCTCTCCCCAGTTTTTCTCTCGCTCCTCTATTAACCCGGCTCCACGTTAATTCACGTTCACGTCCCTCTTCATTTATTCCGAGCACGCCTTGCCACTCTTGTCTCCCGGCCATAAAAAAGCGGCCCGCAGGCCGCTGGTGCACACATTCATCATCCCGGTTATCAGAACGGGAAGAACCAGGGGATCGCCACCACGCTGACCGCCATCACCAACAGGGTGAATGGCACCCCAATACGGATAAAATCGGCAAACTTGTAGTTGCCCGGCCCCAGCACCAGGGTATTCACCGGTGACGAGACCGGCGTCATAAAGGCAGCCGAGGCGGCGATGGCAATGGTCATGGCAAACGGATAGGGCGATACCCCCATCTGCTGGGCCGTGCCCAGCGCAATGGGCGCCATCAGCACTGCGGTGGCGGTGTTGGAGATAAAGAGCCCGATCACCGCGCAGAGGGCAAACAGGCTGGCCAGCATTACCCTTGGCCCCATCTCCCCTACCGCATTGATCAGACCACCGACGATCAGATCCACCCCGCCGGTTTTTTGCAGCGCCAGCGCAAAGGGGAGCATACCGACGATGAGGATCAGGGTCGGCCAGTGGATCGACTTGTAGGCACTTTCCATATCGATACAGCGAAACTTGCCCATCAGCAGACAGGCGATCAGCGCGGCAATCACGTTGGGCACCGGATCGGTCACCATCAGCAGGATCATTACTCCAAGACAAAAGAGGGCATGAATGGCCTGGCTGCGGGCGGGAGCCATCTCGTCCACTTCAGCGGGCAACCCCATCAGCAGAAAGTCGCGGCTATGAGTCTGCAACTGTCTGATGTGGCTCCAGTTCCCTACCACCAGCAGGGTATCCCCCATCTGCAACGGCTCGTCCACCAGCTTGCCTGCCAGTGCCTCACCGTCGCGGCGCAGCCCCACCACGCTCAGACCATAGCTGGAGCGGAAGGTCACCTCACGCACGCTTTTACCCAGCAGCTTGGACTCGGGGATCAGCGACACCTCGGCCATCCCCACCTCCCGCGCCTGATCGGAGAAGTACTCCCCGCGCAGGATCATCGGCTCGAGCCGCGCCTCGCTGCAAAACGCCCGCACATCCACCTCGGGGTCTGACATGTCGATCAGCAGCACATCCTTGGCCTGGAACTCACTGATCCCGGACACCGGCACCATCACCCGGCGAAACTTGCGCCAGCGCTCCACCCCGATGACGTGGGCACCATAACGGGCACGCAGTTGCAGCTCGTCCAGGGTGTGACCAATCAGCGGGGAGTCCGGCCGCAGCGCCAGACGACGGGCCCGACCGGCCAGTCGGTAGTCTCGGATGAGATCGCGCAGAGTGCGGCGCCCGGTCGGCTTGCCCTTGCCCTCTTCCCCTTCGCCCACCAGGGAGCCGCGCACCAGCAGCATGTAGAGGATGCCCAGCCCCAGGATCAGCACGCCCATAGGGGTGAAATCGAAGAACCCGAAGCCGTGAATGCCGTGGCGCATCAGTTCGCTGTTGACCACCATGTTGGGGGGCGTGGCCACCAGCGTCATCATGCCGCTGATCAGCCCGGCAAAACCGAGGGGCATCATCAGGCGACCGGCCGGGATCCCCATCCGGTTCGCCACGCTCAGCACCACCGGGATAAAGATGGCCACCACCCCGGTGCTGCTCATCACAGCCCCCAGACTTGCCACCGCCACCATCAGCAACACCAGCAGCTTGGTCTCGCTGCTGCCCGCCACCTTCACCAATGCATCCCCCACCTGATAGGCGATGCCGGTGCGAACCAGCCCCTCACCCACCACAAACAGGGCGGCAATCAGAATGACGTTGGGATCGCTAAAGCCCGCCAGCGCCTCCGGCAGGGTGAGGGTGCCGCTCAGCACAAAGAGGATAATGATCAACAGGGCGACCACATCCATGCGCACCTTGTTGGTCATGAAGAGATAGATGGCGCCAGCCAGCAGACAGAGCACCCAGACAAGCTCGGAATTCAATACAACCTCCTTTTATCACGTGATTCTCCTCCCGGAGAGTGGACTCTATCAGACCACAGCCACGGCGCTATCATCTTGCTACATATCAATAAAGTCCGGCCCGCCGGGGCCCCATAACCCATCACTGCTGGAATAACCGGGCAGCAGCGGCGATTTCTTTGATATGGGCCAAGCCCGGGGCGGACAAAAGTCCTGCCCCTCCTCCCCCTCACCCCTTAGAATGGCGCCCTCGCATACTAACCCTCATGCCCAAGGATCAGAAAATGAGCATATTCGAGCTGTTCAGCATCAATAACACGCTAGTGACCATACCGCTGGGTGGCGGCTATGCCATGTCATGGATTGAAGCCATCGGCACCCTGTTTGGTCTGGCCTGTATCTGGTTCGCCAGTCAGGAGAAAACCATCAACTACCTGTTTGGCCTGATCAACGTCAGCCTGTTTGCCATCATCTTCTTCCAGATCCAGCTCTACGGACTGTTGATGCTGCAGCTGTTCTTCTTCTGCGCCAACGTCTACGGCTGGTACGCCTGGACCCGCCCGGCCAACGATCAGGGGGATACCCTGCAGATCCGCTGGCTCAGCAAATCCAAACTGATGGTGACCGCCGTCGTGAGCGTGCTGGCCATCGCTCTGCTGACCCGCTATATCGACCCGGTCTTCGCCACCCTGGCGCGCACCTCGGTCTCCCTGCTCAACCTGTTTGGTGCCAACCTTGCTACCCCCGTGCCTTCACCCGATGCCTTCCCGTTCTGGGATGCCAGCATGACGGTGCTCTCGGTGGTCGCCCAGATCCTGATGACCCGCAAATACGTGGAGAACTGGATCCTCTGGGTCGTAATCAACATCATCAGCATCGGTGTCTATGCCGCGCAGGGCGTCTACGCCATGTCGCTCGAATATCTGATCCTGCTGTTTATCGCCGCCAACGGCACTCGCCTCTGGGTGATTGCCGCCAAGCGCCAGCCACAAGGTCTGTAAAAACCATGACTCTGTTACCCCATCTTCAGTGCCGCCCCGAGCAGATTGCCGAGCGGGTGGTACTGTGCGGCGACCCGGCCCGGGTCGATCGCATCGCCAGCCAGCTCGAACAGTGTGAAGTGCTGGGGCAAAACCGGGAGTTCCGCCTCATCAACGGATCCTATCAGGGGCTGCCCATCACGGTCTGCAGCACCGGCATCGGTGGCGCCTCGGCCATCATAGCGCTGGAGGAGCTGGTACAAGCCGGCGCCCGCTCGCTGATCCGGGTCGGCTCCGCCGGTGCCCTGCAGCACGACATCGGCCTTGGCGACCTTATCGTGGTGGAAGGGGCGGTTCGCAATGAGGGGGCCTCACAGGCCTATCTGCCCGCCGAGTACCCCGCCTGCGCCGATATCTGGCTGCTGGCCGCCTTGCTCAACCATGTAGCGACCGGCAGCCAGCCTCATTGGCACGGGCTGGTACGCTCCCACGACAGCTTCTATCGGGATGACGAGCAGGAGGTGTGCCGCTACTGGCATGCCCGTGGCGTGCTCGGCGCTGACATGGAGACCGCCTCCCTGCTGACCGTGGGTCGCCTGCGCAAGGTGCGGGTCGCCGCCGTGCTCTGCAACGTGGTGCTATTCGAGCAGGATGTGCAACAAGGGGTGGCGGATTACGCCAGCGCCGAACAGGCGATGATGGCCGGTGAGCAGCAAGCCATCGCCGCCGCCCTCCACGCTCTGGTGCAATAACCCGCAAACCGTTAACTGCGGCACATCCGCTACCGTGCGGGCTGGTATCCGGCCCGCACTCTTGCTAGCCTCATGGCCCTCGTCATCCGGTGCGACAGGCAAGTCATGCAGCAACAGCCCTACCCCCTCGGCCGTTTTCACGCCGAACTCCAGCAGCTTGAACCCCGCTTTGCCGCGGCGCTCGACGCCTGCACCCTGTTTCTGCGCCGTTACCTGCCGGGCGAATTGATCATGCGGCAGGGGGAGCAGAGCGAGCAGCTCTATCTGGTCGAACATGGCCGGGTCTCCCTCAACAGCACGGTACACTCTGGCCGCCGCTTCCAGCTTGGCGAAATTGAGTGCCACAGCCAAATCTTCGGCGAGATGGAGTTCTTCAGCGCCACCCCGGTGCAGTGGAACGTAGTGGCCGAGACCGAGCTGGACGCCCGGGTCATCTGCGCCCACAAGCTGGCCCAGCGGCTGCTGGCCGAGCCCGAGCTGACCCTCTTCTTCGCCGCGGCGCTTGCCAGCGACTATCTCGATACCCTGGAGATCACCACCAGCCGGCTGCTCCACCCCATCGCCTACAACATCGCCTATGAGTTGTGGCGTGAACGCCAGCGCACTCCGATGCTGGGATCGCGCAAGCGGGCTCATGAGGCGGCCCGCTTCGGCACCACCGAGCGGGTCTACCGCCGCGCCCTCAAGGAGCTGGTCGAACAGGGCATAGTTGCCGACGGCAGCAATGGCCCCGTTATCGCCGATCTGGCCAGGTTGCGCGCCTATCTCGACCTTTGATTTCCATTCACCTCATTTCGATTCACCCTGTCAGGAGTCACCATGTCTGCCCATCCCTATCCCGAATTCACCTTCTTCAGCCGCTTCGTCGCCGATATTCAGGCGGGCCGCAAGACCATCACCATCCGCGACGAAAGCGAGGCCAACTGGCAACCCGGCCAGCGGCTGGCGCTGTTCACCAACCCGGAGCACCAGCCCTTTGGCACCATAGAGGTACTCTCGGTCAAGACTGTCGCCTTCGATGAACTGAACGACGAGCACGCCCGTCAGGAGAACATGACCCTCCCCGAGCTCAAACAGGTGATCCGCGATATCTACCCCGATCTGCCTCCGCTCTATGTGATTGAATTCAAAATGATTGCCTGAGCCGGATTTGGCCTTTGCCGAGCGATGTGTTAATAGTGTCCTCTTTTGAATCATGGAGGTGACCCGAGTGTTTGAGATAGCGAGCCTGAAAGAGGGGATGATGCACGGGGTCGAGCTGTTCCAGCTGCTGCTGGAGATCATCTCCATTGCCTGCGTGGTGATAGGGCTAGGCAAGACCCTCTGGCTGGCGGCAAGAGTGCGGGATCACCAGCCCGGCTTTCCGCGCATTCGCCTCTGTTTTGGCAGCTGGCTCATTCTGGCGCTGGAGTTCCAGCTCGCCGCCGATATCCTGGCCACCACGGTCGCACCGAGCAAGGAGGAGCTGATCCGCCTTGCCATCATCGCGGTGATCCGCACCTTCCTGAACTACTTCCTCGGCAAGGAGCTGGAAGCACAAGCGGAGCGCCAACAAGAGAAGGCAGAACGCCAGCAGGAGCAGCGCAGCGAGCAGGCCAAGGCTGCTCAATAACCAGTATTCCTGCATAGCATCAACGCTAAGTGCCGTGTCATCCCGACCACAGCCGTGGCTTGGGATGGCACCTTTGTGACCCTTCCCGCACTTTTGGCAATCAGCCAACTATGGAACCCTTTTCAAGGTTTCCCCTGCCCTGTCGAGTACCCGTTCATCTGCGTAAGATAGAAAATCTTCTCCCCAACCGGCCAAGCTGATGAATACGCACTCCCTTCACACGCCCGATATAGACCTCGATAGCTGTGTCATCTACCAGATCTACCCCATGAGTTTTCAGGACCGCGATGGCGACGGCATGGGCGATATCAACGGCATCCGTCAGCGCCTCGACTATCTGGCCACCCTCGGGGTCGATATGCTCTGGCTCACCCCCATCTATCGCTCCCCCAAGCGGGACAACGGCTATGACGTGGCGGACTACCGTGCCATCGACCCCGCCTTCGGCACCCTGACCGAGATGGAGCAGCTGATAGCCGAAGCTGCCGCTCACGGCATCGGCATCATGATGGATATCGTCGCCAACCACACCGCCACCGAGCACGAATGGTTTATGAAGGCACTGGCCGGGGATCCCTGCTATCAGGACTACTACGTATTCCGGGATCAAGCCTTTGTCGATGCTCACCCAATCACCTCGATTTTTGGCGGCAGCGGCTGGCAGTATGTGCCAGAGCTTGATCGCTACTACCTGCACAACTTCGATCCCAGTCAGGCCGATCTGGACTGGGACAACCCGGCGGTGCGTGCCGAAATGGCAGAGGTGATCAACTTCTGGCTGGGCAAAGGGATCAAGGGATTTCGCTTCGATGTGATCGATATGGTGAGCAAGGAGTGGGACCGGCTTGCCATGAGCAACGGCCCGCGCCTGCACGACTATATCCGCGAGCTCAATGCCGCGAGCTTCGGCGGCAAGGGGATCATTACGGTGGGGGAGACCTGGGGAGCCGATCTCGCCCATATGCAGAACTATTCGAACCACGACGGCAGCGAGTTCAGCATGGTATTCAACTTCGAACATCTGGGGCTGGGCAGTGACAAGTGGTCATCCCGCTTCGATCCCCTCACCTTCAAGCGAGCCATGGCCCACCACCAGCAAGGGCTACACGGGCGTGGCTGGAACAGCCTGTTTCTCGGCAACCACGACCTGCCCCGCGCAGTCTCCCACTTTGGCGATGACAGACCCGAGTGGCGTGAAACCAGCGCCAGGCTGTGGGCCATGGTGCTGCACCTGATGCAAGGCACGCCCTTTATCTATCAGGGGGAGGAGCTCGCCATGACCAATCGCCACTGGCAAACCGATGAACTGCGCGATGTGGAGGCCATCAACTACTGCGCCAGCCAGTCAGGGCTGGATCCTGCCGAGCTGAGTCGGCGGCTCGATGCCATCGGCCGTGACAACGCCCGTACCCCGATGCAGTGGGACGCCGGCCCCCACGCCGGTTTCAGCTCCACCACGCCCTGGATCGCCCTCAACACCAACTACATTGAAATCAACGCTGCCGAGCAGCTGGCCCGCCCCGACTCCCCGTTTCACTGCTATCGCCAGCTCATCGCCCTGCGCAAGGCCCACCCTGTCGTTCGCCACGGCAATTTCGAGCTGCTGGATGGGGATGATCCCGAGCGCATCAGCTATCGCCGCCACTGGCAGGATCCGGCCAGCGGAGAGCGGCACACCCTGCTGCTACTCGCCAATCTCACGGCGACCCCCTTGCCGATGCCCCACTTCGACAAGGTGACAGACAAGATGCGGTTGCTGCTGGCCAATTACCCAAGCGAACTACTGCCACTCTTCGCCCCTTATCAGTGCGCCATCTGGCTGCAAGTGGAGCGGGGTTAACCCCGTGCTGACGGGCCATGTCAAT